>DATMUT010000470.1:0-5740 GCA_035563755.1 Novosphingobium sp. | reverse complement strand
GCAACCCCGATTCGCCTGAGGACGCGCTGGCCGCCTGCGATTTTGCCGATGCGCTGCTGGCTGACCCGGAATTGCGCAGCGAGGCCAGCGGCGGGCTTGCCAGTCGCGTATCGGTGCATCCGGGCGTGCGCCATGCGCTGTATCGGCGCCAGCGTGCCTTTGCCACGCAGGTCGGCGGCGCCGTGCTCGACGGGCGCGACATTGGCACCGTGATCGCGCCCGAGGCCACCGCCAAGCTGTTCGTGACGGCCAGCGTAGCCGCGCGGGCCGATCGCCGCCACGCCGAAATGCTGAACCAGGGGCGCGACGTGGCGCTGGCCGACATTGCCGCAGACCTGACCCTGCGCGACGAGCGCGACCGCAACCGCGCCGAGGCGCCGCTGCGCGCGGCCGACGATGCACTCATGCTCGACACATCGGATCTGGGGCGCGAGGCGGCGATTGCCGCAGCCATCGCCCTGGTCGAGGGCCGGCTGCCGCATCAGGGTCTGGTGCGCGAGGCCAGCGGCAACTGACCCCAAAAAGCAGAGAGGGGCGGGCCATCACGCGGCCCGCCCCCTGCCCTTGCCCAGCTTGTCTTAGTGGAACTGCGCGGGCTGCGGCTCCTGCGCCTTCACGGCATGCTTGGCCGGGGTGTGATGCGCGCGGTGCTTGGCCTTGTGCTTGCCCTTGCGCACTTCGCGCTCGAGATGATTGATGCGTGCATTCAGGCGAGCGATCTGGGCGCCGGCCGACTGCGCGGTGGCATTGGCGGCCATGGCCGAATTGCCCGCGCCCTGTGCGGCGCTGCCGGCAGCGTCAGCACTGCCCTGCGCGCGCTGGGCCGCGCCCATCGCCTGATCAGCGCTGCCCTGGGCGCGCTGGGCCATGCCCTGCCCGTTCTGCGCCTCGGCATAGGCCGAATCAGCCCGCGCCTGCGCGCGCTTGACCGAACCAGTGGTCGCGCAGCCGCCCAGCGTGAGCGAACCGGCAGCGATAACGGCGAGCGAAAGAAGTCCAAATTGTTTCATCAGAGGTGTTCTCCTGTACCGGACCGACATCGTCCGTTGCGCCCCACATCGCCCGGAACCGCCTGTGCGCCAGATGAACAAGCCCCGAAAGCCGGGACGGAATGCGCGTCAGCCGCGACAAATCGTTACAAATGGCGCCTCGGCTCGTCGCAGAGCGTGCCGTTTCCACGTCATATTGCGTAGGCTTTGGCGGCGCAGGGCGACCTTGCTTTTCGGCGCTATTTGGCCTAGGGGCGGGCGGTTCGCACGTCAGCAATGGCGGGTGAATGCCATGGGCGGCATCCGGCCCCTGTGGCGGTTCGGCCCTTTTTGGCCCGCTTGCGCATGGTGCGTCAGGCGGAGGAAAGACCGGCGGACGGAGGACCAGATCTTCCCAACCGCCTGGCCGGCAACATTGAACGAACAGGATTTACCTGAATGCCTTATTCGGCAACCCCTTCGCGCGACGATTTCGCCGCGCTTCTCGACGAATCGCTGGGCGGCGCCGCCAGCGGCGGCTTTGAAGGCCGCGTGGTCAAGGGCACCGTTACCGCCATCGAGAACGACAAGGCCGTCATCGACGTGGGCCTGAAGAGCGAGGGCCGCGTTGCCCTGCGCGAATTCGCCGCCCCCGGTCAGCCGCACGGCCTGAAGGTTGGCGACGAAGTCGAGGTTTATGTCGACCGCGTCGAGAACGCCGACGGCGAAGCCATGCTGTCGCGCGACCGCGCCCGCCGCGAAGCCGCTTGGGACAAGCTCGAGAACGAATTTGGCGAAGGCAAGCGCGTTGAAGGCGTGATCTTCGGCCGCGTGAAGGGTGGCTTCACCGTCGACCTCGACGGCGCCGTGGCCTTCCTGCCCGGCTCGCAGGTCGACATCCGCCCCGTGCGCGACGTGACCCCGCTGATGGACGTGCCGCAGCCCTTCCAGATCCTGAAGATGGACCGTCGCCGCGGCAATATCGTCGTGTCGCGTCGCGCCGTTCTGGAAGAGACCCGCGCCGAGCAGCGTTCGGGCCTGATCCAGAACCTGGCCGAGGGTCAGATCATCGACGGCGTCGTCAAGAACATCACCGACTACGGTGCGTTCGTCGACCTGGGCGGCATCGACGGCCTGCTGCATGTCACCGACATGAGCTACAAGCGCGTCAACCACCCGAGCGAAGTGATCGCCATTGGCGACACCGTGCGCGTGCAGATCGTGCGCATCAACCACGAGACGCAGCGCATCAGCCTCGGCATGAAGCAGCTTGAGAGCGATCCGTGGGATGGCGTTGCCGCCAAGTACCCGGTCGGCGCCAAGCTGCGCGGCACCGTCACCAACATCACCGAATACGGCGCTTTCGTCGAGCTGGAGCCGGGCATCGAAGGCCTGGTCCACGTTTCGGAAATGTCGTGGACCAAGAAGAACGTCCACCCCGGCAAGATCGTCTCGACCTCGCAGGAAGTCGACGTCATGGTGCTCGAGGTCGACAGCGACAAGCGTCGTATCTCGCTCGGCCTCAAGCAGGCTCAGCAGAACCCCTGGGAAGCTTTCGCCGAGCGTCACCCGGTTGGCTCGACCGTCGAGGGCGAAGTCAAGAACGCGACCGAGTTCGGCCTGTTCATCGGCCTGGACGGCGAAGTCGACGGCATGGTTCACATGTCGGACATCGCATGGGGCATCTCGGGCGAGGACGCGCTGGCTCTGCACCGCAAGGGCGAGCAGGTTTCGGCCATCGTGCTCGACGTCGACATCGAGAAGGAGCGTATCTCGCTCGGCATGAAGCAGCTCGAGAAGGGTGCCCCGGCAGCCGGTGGCAACACCTCGAACCTGCGTCGCAACGAAGTCATCACCGTGACCGTGCTCGAAGTGCGTGACGGCGGCCTCGAAGTGCAGGCTGGCGAAGACGGCGCGACCGGCTTCATCAAGCGCAGCGACCTGGGCCGCGACCGCGACGAGCAGCGCCCCGACCGCTTTGCCGTTGGTCAGAAGATCGACGCCATGGTCACCGGCTTCGACCGTTCGAAGAAGCCCAGCTTCTCGATCAAGGCTCGCCAGCTCCACGAGGAGAAGGAAGCCGTCGAGCAGTACGGTTCGTCGGATGCCGGCGCTTCGCTGGGCGACATCCTGGGCGCCGCGCTCAAGAACCGCAGCTAATCCTGCAGTTCTGGCGTCAGCCTGAAGAAAAGGCCCGCTCGGTGTTCGCACCGGGCGGGTTTTTCTTTGCGCGGACAACCTCGCGCAGGGCCATGCGGCGCCCTATATCCGGGCCAAACGCGAAAGGCCCAAGCCCATGCCTCTGGAAATACACCAGTTCCCTTGCCTGACCGACAATTACGGCTTCCTGCTGCACGATGACGCCAGCGGCGAGACGGTGGCGATCGACACGCCCGATGCGGCGGAATATCTGCGACAAGCGGCTGCCAAAGGCTGGACCATCACGCAGATCTGGAACACGCACTGGCACAAGGACCACGCCGGCGGGAATGCCGAGCTGAAGGCGGCGACAGGTTGCCGCATCACCGCGCCCGCAGGCGATGCCGCCCGTATCGAGGGCGTGGATCGCACCGTTGATCAAGGCGACACGGTGGCGATTGGCGCCTTCCAGGCAGATGTGCTGAACGTTGGCGGGCATACGCTGGGTCACGTGGCCTATCACCTGCCCGAAGCGGAGGTGGCCTTCGTGGGCGATTCGCTGTTCGCTCTGGGCTGTGGGCGCATGTTCGAGGGCACCGCCCCTCAGTTCTGGGCCAGCCTGCAACGGCTCAAGGCGCTGCCGGCCGCAACGCGCCTTTACTGCGCGCATGAATACACACAGGCCAACGCCCGCTTCGCGCTGCACGCCGACCCCGACAATGCCGAACTGCTCGCCTATGCAGCGCAGGTGGATCAGGCGCGCGCCATAGGGCAGGCCACCGTCCCCTTCCCCCTATCACGAGAGCTGGTCTGCAATCCGTTCCTGCGGGCCGATGAGCCCTCGGTGCAGGCGCGCTGGGGGCAGGATGCAATCAGCACCTTTGCCGCGCTGAGAGAGGCCAAGAACGCATTTTGAGCGCATAAAGAAAACCCCCGCCGGCATTGCCAGCGGGGGTCTTTCTTTCAGCCCTTTACAGGGCCGGGATGCAGATCAGAGACCGGCAATCGCCTGATTGACCTGCGTGCGGTCGGCATCAGCGCCATACTGGCTGGCGATGAGACCACGCGCAGCAACTGCAGCCGCTTCGGCCGCCTTGTTGCGCAGGTCCGCGATCGCGCCGCGCTCGGCAGCCTCGATCTTGTCAGCGGCCATCTTTTCGCGGCGAGCGATCACCGCGGTGGCGTCGCTCTGAGCCTTGGCGATAATCGCTTCGGCCTCGGACTTGGCATGCGCCAGCATGGCGGCCGCGTCCTTCTCGGCGTTGGTGATGCGGTCGGCGTAATCCTTGCGCAGGGCTTCGGCGTCAGCGCGCAGCGCCTTGGCTTCATCCAGCTGCTTGCGGATTTCCGCAATGCTCGAGTCCAGCCCGCCGGTCAGCAGGCTCGGCACCTTCTTGGCCAGCATGACCAGGATCAGCACCGTCATCGAGGCGGCAACCCACATGCCGGGCGTCAGGCCCAGCGCGCTCGGCTCGGGAGCCTCGTGCGCGGCGCCAGCGGCCAGCAGGACGAGGGCGGTCGCATTAGCCATGGAGCACCTCCTTCACCGCGACGCGGGCAGCGCCCGTATCGACAGTCAGGCCGGCAAGGCGCGCGACGATGTCGCTCGCGGCTTCGGCGGCCACGGTTTCGATTTCGCCCAGCGCACCCTGACGGGCGGCGGCGATGCGGGCATCGGCCTCGGCAATGCGGGCGTCGATGATCTTTGCCGTGTCGGCCAGACGGGCCTCGGTGGCCGCGGCGGCGTCGTGCTTGGCAGCGGCGATCAGGGCCTGGGCCTGCGCGCGCTGGTTGGCGGCGGCAACCTGCCACTTCGTCTCGGCCTCGTCAGCAGCCCGGCGGGCAGCCTCGGCAGCGGCCAGGTCGTCGGCGATCTGCTTGTCGCGGGTCGCCACCGTTGCCATCACCTTGGGCACCATGCCGCGGCCGATGACGAAGAAGACGAAGCCGAAGAAGATCAGCACCCAGAAAATCTGGCTGGCGTAGGTTGCGGATAGCTGCTCAATCTGAGGCATGGGTCATATCCGGTTCAGTTGCGTCCGGCGCCGGAGCGGCAGGGCCTAGGGCCTCATCATGCCGCAAGTTGCCGGTTGCCGAAAGGCATGGGCGCGCCCCGAAAGGCGGCGGTTTTTCCGGGCATTCATCAGGCGAAGGGGCCGGCAACGGGCCGCAAGACCCGGCCAGCCCCCTCATCACCTGTCGTTACTTGGCAACGAAGATCAGGATCATCGCCACGACGAACGAGAGCAGGCCCAGAAGTTCGGCGGCGGCAAAGCCGATGAACAGGCGGCCCTGCTGGCCGTCGGCGGCACCCGGGTTACGCAGCGCGCTCTCGAGGAACGAACCGAACACGTTACCCACGCCGATGGCGGCCATGCCGGCGCCGATCGCGGCCAGACCAGCACCGATGAGCTTGGCGGCTTGAGCGTCCATTTCCATAACTCCTTCTAGAAATCCGTTGGTTGAAAGTCGTGATTGATCAGTGGAGATTTTCAGCGTCGTTGAGATACAGCGAGGTCAACAGCGCGAAAACATAAGCCTGGATGCCGGCGACGAGGATCTCGAGCGCACAGATGGCAATCATCAGGATGAAGCTGGGAAGGCCGACCACCGTGCCCCACAGAACGCCCGAG
>DATMUT010000469.1:0-3268 GCA_035563755.1 Novosphingobium sp. | reverse complement strand
GGCCAGCCAGCGGAAACCATGCACCAGCCGCTCGACCGGCGGGGCCAGGCGGCCAACGCCGGCAAAATCGACCTGGGCGATGGGGAATTTGGCGCCATGCACCAGGAAATGGCCCGCACGCAGCGCCGTGCCCGCGGCGCGGTCGCCGGCAATCGGGCTGGTGACGGTGGCCAGCAGGCGCGGGCGCGCAGGCTTGCGCAGCGACAGGCCGCCGCGCAGCCCCATGCGATAGGCAAAGCGGATGAGCCGGTCGGTCGCCCCCAGCGAGGGCGGCGCGAAATCGGCCAGCGCCAGCGCGCGGCCCGGCTCGATCAACTGGCCGGGGCGCGCCGGTTTGCCGCGCGCGGGGGCGGGCTGCGCCTCGTCCAGCGCCAGTTCGCTCTGTTGGGCCCGCGCCAGCGGAATGGCGGGGCCATCGCCCGGGGCGCCATCCTCCGCCTCAGCGTCGAGCCGGGGCCCCATCGCCTAGGCGAGACCCTTGAGCGCGGCGATATTGGCCGCATAGCGCTCTGCCCCGCCGCGGAAGGTGGCCGTGCCCGCCACCAGCACGTCGGCGCCGGCAGCAACCGCCAGCGGCGCGGTCTCGATATCGATGCCGCCGTCGACCTCGAGGCGGATGTCGCGCCCGGTCTTGTCGATCATCTTGCGGATCGCCTCGATCTTGCGCAGCTGGCTGCTGATGAACTTCTGCCCGCCAAAGCCGGGGTTCACGCTCATCACCAGCACCAGGTCGATGTCCTCGATCAGATAGTCGAGCATCTTGGCCGGCGTTGCCGGGTTGAGCGACACGCCCGCCTTGCAGCCCAGCGCGTGGATGGCCTGCACGGTGCGGTGGCTGTGCGGCCCGGCCTCGGGGTGGAAGGTGATGTAGTCGGCGCCAGCCTGGGCAAAACCCTCGAGATAAGGGTCGACCGGGCTGATCATGAGATGCACGTCGAACACCTTGGCGGTGTGCGGGCGCAGGGCCTTTACCACCATCGGGCCAATGGTGATGTTGGGCACGAAATGCCCGTCCATCACATCGACATGGATCCAGTCGGCACCAGCTTCGTCGATGGCGCGCACTTCCTCGCCCAGCCGCGCGAAGTCGGCAGAAAGGATCGAGGGGGCAATCAGGGGCACACAGGACATGGCAATCTTCATTCCAGCACGTTTCCTGAAGCGATTAAACACGCGCCCAGCCAGCGACAAGCCGCAATTGCGCGCTTGTCCACACTGTTTTGCGCCTGTTTTGCGCAGGCGCGCCGCGCGGGGCGGGCATTATTGCGCAGTGTTCACGCCTTGTACGCGGGTTGTACGCGGGCTTGTTGCCGGGGCGCAAACCGGCATATGCTGGCCCACCCGCCACAGCCGCGCCCAACAGGAGCCCCTTGCGATGAACGACACTGTACTCACGCTTGCCCGGCAGGCCGAAGACATGGCGTCGGACATGGTGGCCCTGCGCCGCGCGATCCATGCCGAGCCCGAACTGGGCCTGCACACGCCGCGCACCCGCGACAAGCTGCGCGTCGCGCTCGCCCACCTGCCGCTCGAATGGCGCGAGGGGCCATCGACCACAGGCGCTGTGGCGCTGCTGCGGGGCGGGGCCGGGCCTGCCATCGGGCCGCGCCCCCGCGTGCTGCTGCGCGCCGACATGGACGCGCTGCCCATGAGCGAGGAGACTGGCCTGCCCTATGCCTCGACCATAGCGGGCACGATGCACGCCTGCGGGCACGACGCGCATGCGGCAATGCTGGCGGGGGCCGCGCAATTGCTGGCCGCGCGCGCCGACACGCTGGCGGGCGATGTCGTGTTCATGTTCCAGCCGGGCGAGGAAGGCCACCACGGCGCCCGCTTCATGCTCGAGGATGGCCTGCTCGACCCCATGCCCGACGCCGCCTTTGCGCTGCATGTCATGCCCAACGCGCCGCACGGGCTGGTGGCGGGCCGCGCCGGGGCGCTCATGGCCGGGGCCGACCAGGTCGACATCACCGTGACGGGCGCGGGCGGCCATGCCAGCATGCCTCACGATGCGGCCGACCCCATTCCGGTGGCCTGCGAGATCGTGAGCGCCATCCAGACGATGGTGACGCGCCGCTTCAACGCGCACGACCCGGTGGTGGTCACCATCGCCAAGATCGAGGCGGGCACCACGCATAACGTCATCCCCGACAGCGCCCGCATGAAGGGCACGATGCGCAGCCTCTCGCCCGCCAGCCGCGCGGCGCTGCGCGAGGCGATCACGCAACTGGCGCAGGGCATAGCCGCGGCGCACGGCCAGCGCGCCGAAGTGGTCGTCACCCCCGGCTTTCCGGTCACGATGTGCGACCCGCGCGCGGTCGATCTGGGCGAGGCGGTGGCGCAAGGGCTGTACGGCGCGCAGGCCTTTCACCGCCTGCCCGCCCCCATCATGGGCGCCGAGGATTTTGCCTATGTGCTGGAAAAGACGCCCGGCGCGATGTTCTTTCTGGGCGTCGCGCCAGACGGGGCCGACTGGGCCAAGTGCCACGGCATCCACTCGCCGCGCATGACCGTGGACGAGACGGCCATGCCGCGCGGGGCGGCGCTGCTGGCCGGGCTGGCCGAGGCGTTCCTGTCGCGCGGGTTTGCGGAATAGACCGCGACACAATGCCCACTTGACCACCCGGGCCGGGGCCATATGCAGGCGCCCATGATCCTGCGCCCCAAACCCGGCCTGTTCGAGATCCTGTTTGCCGTGCGCGGCACGATGGTCACGCGCATCTGGGGGCGGCTGGTGCTGATCGCGCTGGCCTGCGCGGCGGCGGTGCTGGCGGCGCGGGCGCATCCGGGCATCTTCGCGCAGATCAGCGCCTTTCCTTTCACGCTCATCGGCCTGGCGCTGTCCATCTTCATGAGCTTTCGCAACAACGCCTGCTACGACCGCTGGTGGGAAGGGCGCAAGCAATGGGGCGCGCTGGTGGTGGCGGGGCGCTCGCTGGCAAGGCTGTCGCAAGGGTTGCCAGCCGAGGCGCGCGAGAGGGTGGCTAGGGGCATCTGCGCCTTTGCCGCAGGGCTTGGCGCATCGCTGCGCGGGCGCGACGTGGCAGCGGCAATCCGCACTCATGGCGGGGCCGAGGACGCCTGGCCACACGCCGCCAATCCGGTGAACGCGGTGGTGCACGGGCTGGGCACGCTGGCGCTGTCGGCGCGCGAGGCAGGGCACCTCGATCCCCTGCACTGGCGCATGATCGAGGGCGAACTGGCGGCGCTCTCGGGCATTCAGGCCGCCTGCGAGCGGATTGCCGGCACGCCGGTGCCCTTTGGCTAT
>DATMUT010000468.1:0-2067 GCA_035563755.1 Novosphingobium sp. | reverse complement strand
GCAGCGCAGCGGCGTCAACGTATGGGGCTTCCTCACGGTCGATAAGGCGCGGGGCATTGTCTACATGCCCTTTGGCGCGCCGGCCTTCGACCGCTATGGCGGCGACCGGCATGGCGACAATCTGTACGGCACCTCGCTGGTGGCGGCCGATGCGCGCACCGGCAAATACTTGTGGCATTTCCAGGTGGTGCGCCACGACCTGTGGGACAACGACCTGCAGGCGCCGCCCCTGCTGTTCGACGCCACGATCCGCGGGCGCAAGGTGCCGGCTGTGGCGGTGGTCTCGAAGAACGGGCTGCTGTTCGTGCTGGACCGCCTAACGGGCAAGCCGGTGCACCCCATCGCCATGCGCTCCGTGCCCGCCAGCGATGTGCCCGGCGAGGCGGCTGCCCTCACGCAGCCCTTTCCGCTGGCCACGCCGCCGCTGGCGCGCGCCACCTTCGACCCCGCGCACGACCTGGCCGACCTGACGCCGCAACTGCACGATGCCTGCGCCAAATGGGTGGCCGACAACGCCATGGTGTCGGGCGGCCTGTATCATCCCGTCCGCCTCAACCGCGCCACGATCAGTTTTCCGGGCCTTCAGGGCGGGGCCAACTGGGGCGGGGCCAGCTATGATCCCGCGCGCCACCTGCTCATCGTCAATACGCTGGACTTGGGGCAGGTGACTTCGCTGGTGCCATCAAAGGGGCCTTTGCCTTACGAGCGGGGCAGCCTTTCGGGCCGGTTCCAGTTGGAGGGCACCCGGCTGATGTGCCAGAAGGGGCCGTGGGGGCGCCTTTCGGCGGTGGATGTGACGACAGGGCGCATCCGCTGGCAGGTGCCCCTTGGCGTGACCGACGAGGCGCCAGAGGGCAAGAAGCTGACCGGGCGGCCCAACATTGGCGGGTCGATCACCACGGCGGGCGGGCTGACTTTCATCGGCGCGAGCGACGATGCCCGTTTCCGCGCCTTCGACACTGCCACCGGGCGCATGGTGTGGGAGGCAAGGCTGCCTGCCGCCGCCCACGCCACGCCCATCACCTATGCCGGCGCCCGGGGGCGGCAGTACGTGGCCGTCACCAGCACGGGGGGCAGCTTCCTCGACAGCCCGCTCACGTCCGACACCATCACCGCCTTTGCCCTTCCCGCGCAGGAGAAGCGCCCATGAGCCGGATTGCGACCTTTGCCGCCTGCGCCTCTATGGCGCTGGGTCTTTGCGGGCAGGCCGCCCCCCAACCGTCCCGCACGCCGCCGCCCGGCTACGAGGATGTCTATGCTCACCAGAAGCGCCTGCTGGTCATCGCCGACCTGTCGACCGGCAACCAGAGCGCGCATATGGCCGTCAGCCACGCCATTTCGGTGATCGAGCAGATCGGCCGGCAGAGCGGCGCCTATGTCACCTTCATCCGCACCGACACCGACTGGATCACCAAGGGCGAGACATGGGGCAAGGGGCCTTATGCCAAGGGCGGCCCCAAGCAGGCGCGGGGCAAGAACCTGGACTATTTCGACGCGGTGCTGTTCTACACCAACGGCGACACCAACCTGACCGATGCGCAAAAGCAGGACCTGCTCGATTATGTGAGCAAGGATGGCAAGGGCTTCATTGGCGTGCATACCGCCACCGCCACGGCCACCAACTGGCCGGCCTATGGCGAGATGCTGGGCGGGGTGTTCGACAATCACCCCTGGATGATTGCCAATGCGAAGATCATCGTCGAGCGGCCTGATTTCCCGGCGATGAAGGCGCTGCGCACGGGCATGACGCTGCGCGACGAGCATTACCAGATGCTGGCGACGCCTTATGCGCGCGACAAGGTGGATGTGCTGGCCCGCATCGACACCGCCAGCGTCGATATGAAAGCGCCCATGGTGCACCGCAAGGATGGCGATTTCCCCATCGCGTGGATCAAGCCTTATGGGCAGGGGCGGGTGTTCTATTCAGGGCTGGGGCACACCGACGCCTCGTGGGATGATCCCAGGCTGCGCACCATGTGGCTCGAGGCGGTGAAATGGGCGATGGGCGGCGGGCAGGCGCCGCGTCCGCATCCGCTGAAGTAAGGCTGCGTAAAAGGTACGGACCGC
>DATMUT010000467.1:0-10129 GCA_035563755.1 Novosphingobium sp. | reverse complement strand
AGAGCGCCGGCCGAAAGCACCGAGACCGAGACGGGCACATCCTGCAGGTTCTGCTCGCGCTTTTGCGCGGTCACGATGATCTCGCCCTCGCCAGCGCCCGCCTGTGCCAGCGCGGGGGTTGCCAGCAGGGGGGCCAGAACCGCCGCCAGAACATTGCATGACGGCCACGAAAGCCACGACGCGCGATTGGTTTTCCTCATTGATCCTCTCCGTTTGTGCCGACCCGTTGGGGGCCTGACGTGCCACGCTCTGCAGTTCGGACAAGGTTGTCCCGATTGCGAGACAACCTTGTCCGTATTTTGCCTTGCGCTGTCAAGATGGCCTGAAAATTCCCGCTATCAGGCAAAAATCACAATGAAATCTGTGCCTTCAGCCCTTAGCTGGCCCCAGCGATTGCCGCTCGCGCACCTCGTAGGCGATGTGAATCACCCCCTCCTCCATCGGCTCTTCCTTGGCCGATGTGGCAATCAGCGCATTGGCGGCCATGCGCGCCATGGCAATCGTAGGCTGGCTGACGGTGGTGATGCGCGGCCAGGTCGACTGCGAGATGAGCAGGCCGCCAAAACCCACGATCGAAACATCGCCCGGCACGCCCAGCCCGCGCTCGAAAGCGGCGGCCAGCACACCGGCGGCCATTTCGTCATTGGCGGCAAAGATGGCGCTGGGCCGCTGGGGCAGGTCGAGCAACTCGCCCCCCGCCGCCAGCCCCGAATTGTAGGTAAAGGCGCCCTGCCGCACCAGCACCTGCGCGCCGGGCACGCTGGCGGCCGCCTCGCGCAGGCCATCAAGGCGCGGCGTGTGGGCATGGTGCGAGGCCGGACCCGAGATATAGCCGATCCGCCGGTGCCCCTGCGCCAAAATCATCTGGCCGATCTCGCGCCCGGCGGCATGATTGTCGATGACGATGCACAGGCCCCGCTCCAACTGCGTGCCCGGGTTCATCCGCACATAGGGCAAGGACAGCTCTTCCAGCGCGTCAAGCATCCAGTCGAGGTCGCACAGGGGCGGCATCAGCACCAGCCCGTCAAACCCCACATCGTCAAAACAGGCCGCCAGCCATGCCCGCCCCGCCACCGCATCCTCGCGGTCGATGCTCTCGGTCACAAGGTGGTAGCCCGAGGCCTGACACGCCTGCAGCATGCCGGTGATGATATCGGCGATGTAGCTGGGCAGGCGGTTGCCCTCGTCCAGCCCCTGAATCGCGCCGCCCTGCGCCACCAGCAGGCCCAATATGCGCGAACGCCCCCCGCGCAGCAGTTGCGCCGCGCGGTTGGGCTTGAAATTCAGCTGCGCCATCGCCGCCTCGACCCGCTGGCGATAGTCCTCACCCACGCTGGGGTGGTTGTTCATCACGCGCGAAACGGTCTTGAACGAAACGCCCGCCAGCTTGGCGATGTCGATAATGGTGGGGCGGCCCATGGGCGTAAGGCAACTTTCGGCTGGAAGAACGACGGCAGGAAAGAGCCTACATGGCGCGCAAGGCCCATGCGGTCAAACCCGCCGCGTTCGTCCGGCTTTCGGTGCCAGCCCGCCCCCTGCCCGCACGTGGCCGACAGGGGCGCCTGGCGATCAAATCGTCGCGCGCAGGCGGATGCCAAAGCTGCGCGGATTGCCCGGATAGCCCTGCACGATGCCGGTCGACTTGGTCAGGCCCAGCAGGTTGATGTAATAGCTCTTGTTCAGCAGGTTGTCGGACCACAGCTGGATGTCATAGCGCCCGCCGCCCAGCTTCACGCCCACCCGCGCATTGACCAGCGCATAGGGGGCAATAAACGCCAGCGGATCGAGCGTGACGGTGGTGTTCTGGCTGGAGCGCCAGTTCATGTCGACCAGCCCGTAGCCCACCACATTGCGCGCGATGGGGCGGGTGTAATCCAGGCTGACATCGCCCGTCCACTTGGGCGCCCAGGCCACCTGCCGCCCGGTCAGGTCGCAGGAAAGCAGGCTGCTGAACTCGCTCTCGCCCGGGCATACCGAGTTGTGGAACGAGGAGTAATAGGCGTGGTTATAGGCGATGAAGCCCTTGGCGTGCAGGCCCTCGGCCAGGCGCGCGTCGGCCTCCAGCTCGATGCCGTTCGAGGTGAGCGAGCCGACATTGGCCAGAAACTTGACCGCCGTATTGCCAACGCCCACCGACTCATTGGCCTGATAATTGCGCACCACCGTGTGATAGGCCGCCAGGTTCACGGTCAGGCGGTGGCCCAGCCAGTCGCTCTTGATGCCGGCCTCGAAATTGTCGGCCGTCTCGCCCTTGACCGACTGGCCGCCGCCCAGCGCAATGACCTGCGCTGTTACCGGCGTCAGGTTGAAGCCGGCCGATTTGTAGCCGCGCGCATATTTGGCATACAGCATCACGTCGGGCGTGACCTTGTAGCTAAGCCCCACCTCGCCCGAGGCGGCATTGTCGTTGAGCGCCTGATCGACATTGCCCAGCGCCGCATTGGCCGCCGCCGATGACATGGTGCTGATCTGGTTGGCGTTCAGCCCGCCCGTGTTCGACGTTACCCAGCCGGCGTAATATTCGCTGCGATGCTCCCACGTGTAGCGCACGCCGCCATCGAGCGAGAGGCGGCGGGCCGCATCGGGATGCCAGCTCAGATTGGCGAAAAGCGCTTCGGTGTTGGTGTGGAACACCGCATGGCTGGCCATGCCCAGTCCGGCAATGGCGGTCGAATAGGCGCCCTGCGCCCAGGTCTGCCCGCTCACATTGGGGAAATAGGTGGTCGAGGGGTTGGCCGCCCAGATGTTGTACTGGCTGCCAAAGCGGATGCGCGAGTCGACCGCCAACTGCTGGCGCGAGAAGAAGCCGCCCACCGTCGCCTCGACCGGGCTGTCCTTGGGCGTGGACCAGCGCAGTTCCTGGCTGAACTGCTGCTCGTTGTTGCACGAGCCGTAGTCGGGAATGGCATTGAGCTGGGTGTAGTCATTGTCGTTGTTGGTGTAGCACTTCCAGTGCTCCCAGGCGGTGATCGCGGTGATCGTGCCGCCCTTGCCCAGATCGTAGTCGAGCGTGGCGTTGGCGCTGTAGGTGTCGGTGCGAGCGTTGAGCGCGGCATCGATGTTGATGGCGCGCTGCGAGGCATCGCTGGTGTTCAGCGTGTAGCCGGCATTGGCCATGCGCGTCTGCAGCGCGGCGCTGTTGTAGATCGAGGTGATGATGGGCGACATCGTGTTGAAACCCTGGTGGTTCCACGTGCCGATGATGCGGACGGTCAGCCGGTCGGTGGGGGTGGCCAGCACCTGCAGGCGCAGCCCCTCGCCCTGACGGCCGTTCTGATAGCCGCCGTTGTACAGGTTCTTGTAGCTGCCGTTCATCTCGCTGTAGTAGCCCGAGAGGCGCACCGCGATCTTGTCGGCCAGCACCGGGCCGGTCACGCTGCCCTTCAGCTCGTACAGGCCCATGTTGCCCACATTCGCCTCGACCGTGGCGCCGGGCTTGAAGCTGGGCTTGAGCGTGTTGATGATGACCGCGCCTGCCGTGGTGTTCTTGCCGAACAGCGTGCCCTGCGGCCCGCGCAGCAGCTCGACATCGGCCACGTCGTTGAAGTCGGTGCTGACCATGCCCTGACGGCCGGTATAGACGCCATCAACGAAGATGCCGACCGAGCCGTCGATGCCATCGGTGTTGAAACCGTTGTTGCCAATGCCGCGAATGCCAAGGTTCAGCTGCTTGGGGTTGGTCAGATAGACCGAGAAGGCGGGAAACTTGCTTTGGAAATCGGTGAAATTCACCAGATTCTGATTGGTCAGCTCGCCCGCCGAGAGGGTCGTGATCGCAATCGGCACGCTCTGGGCGTTTTCGGCCCGCTTGCGTGCGTAGACCACCAGGCCCTGCCCGTCGGCCTGATCGGCGGCCTCGGGCGCGCTGGCGGCGTCGGCGGCGGGAGCTGCGGCGGGCGCGTCGGCATGGGCCACCCCGGCCAGCAGCACGGGCAGCACACAACCGGCCAACAAGGCCGGACGGCAAAGACGATGGATCGACATGAGAACGCTTACCCCTGAACGCGAAACACGTGGGGCACGCGCGAACAGCGCCGCGCAATGCGCAGCGTCTTGTGGCGAACCCCTTTGCGCAGGGGGCCTATTCATCTGCTGTTTATCTTTTGTGACAGCCTCTTACCGCGCGCGGCCGGCTGTCAGCCACCCTGTGGCGGCGCGTCACGCCGATTGGGCGCGATCGATCATATCCATGAAATTGCGTGCCGCTTCGCGCTCCTCGGCCCGCTCGAAAGCAACGTCGAGATCGGGTGAGGCGCCCAGCATATACAGCAGCGACCAGACCGCGAAACGGCGCGCCGGGTCGGTTTCCAGCCCCAGTTCGACCTGCATCCGCTCGATGCCGCTGGCCAGGGCGTCCTCGCTCAGCAAGCCCAGATCATCGGTGCCGAAAAAGCGGCGCAGCTGGTCGTCCAGTTCCATATCACCTGTCCATTGCCCGCAACCGGCTCCTGCCGTTCGCGCGTAGTCGGCTCCTGCCGTTCGCACAGGGGCCACCAGCCCGCGTGCGAACGGCAGGTACCGTCCGGCTCAGCCGTTCAGCTTGTCCTTGACCGCCTTGGCAGGGGTGAAGGTCAGCTTCTTGGCGGCAGCGATCTGGATCGTCGCCCCGGTCGAGGGGTTGCGGCCTTCGCGGGCCGGGGTTTCCTTGACCTTGAATTTGCCAAAACCGCTCAGCGAGACTTCCTCGCCGTTGGCAGCCGCATCGGCGATCGCGGCGAGCACGCCGTCCACCACCTTGCGGGCATCGGCCTTGGTCAGGCCGTTAGCTGCTGCGATGGTGTCGGCAAGATCATTATTGTTCATGGCATGTGCCTCTCAAATAGCGCGAGGAGGCCCTGTTAGCCGCTTGTTGCGCCACAAACCATCCATTCTTGCCAAATTTCCCACATGCTTCACGCAGGAAACGGCGCAAGGCCAGCCCTTTGCGCCCCGCGCCCTCGGGTCGGGGGCGGGGCGCAGGGCTTCACCAGCGCTTACCAGTGCAGGCCGGCACGCACATACACGTAGCGGCCGTTGAACCCGTAAGGCGAGTAATAGGGGAAGGCGACAAGGCCGTTCGTGCCCGAATTCTGCGATGCGGTGAGTGCGCGCGGATAGACATCGAACAGATTGTTCGCGCCCAGCGCCAGGTTCAGCATGGTTTCCTTGGGCTGATAGCGCAGCTCCAGATCGGTGATGGCGCGGATGCCGGTGCTGTAGTCGCCAGCCGCGGTCGAGCCGCCGGTCACGACATTACCGTAATAGGTTACGCGCGCCGTCGCGCCGATCTTGCCGCCGGCCCAGTCGATCTGGCCGGTCACCTTCTCGCCGGGCGAGCCGGTGGTGATGGCCATCACGCGGCTGCGGCCAAACAGGCCCAGGCTGGTCAGCGCTGCGGGCAGCGCCGGCGTGTTGGTCACCTCCATGCGGTTCACATTGCCCGCCACGGTCAGGTCGAACGTGCCAACGGCGGCGGTGCGCAGCTTGTAATGCGCCACAGCGTCGATGCCGCGCGCGGTAATGCCCAGCCCGTTGATGAAGAAGCGCGCCGCCGAGACCTTGGCCGCGCTCAGCGCCGCGCAGCCAGCGGTATTCAGCACCGAACAGGACAGGTTCTCGGACAGGGCCAGCGCATTGCGCACATGGGTGTAATAGCCATCGACCGTCAGGTTGAAGGCCCCCTTCTGCACCACGAAACCGCCCGACACGCTGGCCGCACGCTCGGGCTGCAGGGCCTTGCCGCCCAGTTGCGTGGCAATGGCGCTGGTGGCCGGATAGGTGCCGGTCAGCTGGATGGTGCCGCTGCTGCTGTTCAGCACCGAGGAGACAGCGGTGTAATATTCCTGCTGCAGCCCCGGCGCGCGGAAGCCCGTCGAGCCGGTGGCGCGCAGCGCAAAGGCCGGCGACACGTCATAGCGCGCCGAAACCTTGCCCGTGCCGGTCGAACCGAAGTCGGAATAATGCTCGAAGCGGCCCGCAGCGCCCAGGCGCAGCTTGTCGGTCACCTGCGCCTCAAGGTCGAGATAGGCCGATTCCGAGGTGCGGTGCACGCTGATCGCATTGGCCGCCGACAGGCCGCCATAGCCCACCGCGCCATAGGGCACCTTCGACCACGGGGTCGACTGGCCGGCATAATAGCCGCCATCGGCATAGGAGGCCACCTCGCCCGCGCCGATGCCATAGCTTTCGTGGCGCACTTCCACGCCCCAGGCCACGTTGAGCGACTTGAACACGGCAAATTCGCGGGTCGCATCAAGGCCGCCCACCACCTGGCTATAGGTGAACTTGCCGTCGTAGAAGTTGGCCTGGCTGGTGGGGCCATAGCTGTAGTTGGTCGAGTTCAGAGTCCACAGCTTGACCTCGTTGCGGCCATAGCTGACCTTGGCATTCACGTTCCAGCCGGCCACATCGCCCTTGATGCCCAGCGCCGACTTGATGTCGAACGAGTGGGTGTTGATGAGCGGCAGGAAGCCGTTGGCATATTGCGGCGCCAACTGCCCGGCGGTGAGCGCCGGATCGCTGCCGCTGGCCGAAACGACGGTGGCGTTGGTGGGCCGCGCCGTGGCCGCCGAGGTCGAGTTGCGGTACTGATAGCCAAACCAGCCATAGAGCTGCCAGTTGTCGTCGACCGGCTTGCCGAAGTTGGCCCAGCCCGAATATTGCTCGACCTTGGGGTCGCCATACACGCCAATGACCGTGCCGGTGCGCGCGTCGGCATCGATGCGGTTGGTCATGCTGCGGCGCTGATAGTCGCCCGAGATGGTGAGGAAGCCGTCATGGCCCAGCTTCATGCCCTGCCAGGCCGACACCGCCGTGACCGGCTCGCCAATGACCGAGCGGGTGGCGGTGCGCGCCGTGGTGAAGTTGGTGGCGTAGATGCCCTGGCTGGCGGTGATGCCGCCGCCGTGGTCGGCCTGCTTCAGGCGCAGGTTGACCACGCCCGCAATCGCGTCCGAGCCATACTGGGCCGAGGCGCCATCGCGCAGCACCTCGACCGTTTCGAGCGCGACGTTGGGAATGGTGTTGAGGTCGACTGCGGCAGCGCCGCGCCCCAGCGCGCCATTGACGTTGAGATAGGCCGCCGCATTGGTGCGCACGCCGTTGATCAGCACCAGCGTCTCGTCGGGCGAGAGGCCGCGCAGCACCGCCGGGCGGATCGCGTCCGACCCGTCGTTGCCCGCCGGGCGCGGGAAATCGAGCGAGGGCGTGACGGCGGCCAGCGCCGCGCCCAGTTCAGGCGAGCCTTGCTGGCGCAGCGCATCGGCGCTGATGACATCGACAGGCGCGATGGTGTCGAGGCGCGTGCGATTGGCCGCGCGCGTGCCGGTCACCACGATGGTGTCATCGGCGCCGGCATCGGCGGCAGGCGCCGCGGTGGCGGGCTGCTGCGCGCGCGCGCCGGCACTTCCGGCAAAGGCATTTCCGGCAAAGGCGAGCGCGGCAAGGCTGGCCGTGACCAGCAGCAAGTTGGAGTGGTGACGCATGGTGCCCCCTGGAAAATTGGAATTGCGATTGGGGGACAATAATCTCTATCCGACAGGTAGATAAACGATCAACTGCTTCGGATAGGAAAAAGCGTTGCCTGTGTGGCAATTTCGTTACACCCACTCCCACATGTGATGCAAGGGCGTCACTTGCCCTGCCCACAAGCCGCGTCGCGCCTGACCGCTCACAAGGCAACGGCGCCAATGCCGGCATCCGTTAACCAATTATACTTGCCCACCCTCTAAGCCTGTCGCCACTTTGGAGAGGCACGTGCCGCTTGGGAGGCTTGATGGCCGCTCGCTCAATCTTTCTGTGGTGCTGCATTTGGCTGATGCAATGCTGGGCGCCGCCGGCCCAGGCCGAGACCGTGCGTCTGCGCGAGGCGCTATGCTATGCCCCGGCCAGCGCCACCATGGCGCCAGACCCGCGCGCGGTCGCCGCGCTGCCCTATGACTGCGCGCAGGCCCCCAAATCGGCCGCCTATGAGGGCAAATGGATATGGATGCGGCTGCGCGATGCGCGGGCGCTGTCGGGCATGCCGGCAGGCTGGGAATTGCAGCTCGACCAGAACCAGTTCGACAAGCTGGCAGCCATCGTCATCACCCGCGACGGCCGCGCCCATGTCGATACGATAGCCCCCGGCGCCATAGGCGACCATTGGACGGCAGGCGGCATGATGCGCTTTACCATTGCCCAGCCCGGAGCGCAGATCCGCGACATCTATGTGGGCTACCTCAAGCTCGACGACCTCTCGCTCATGCGCAAGTTTTCAGCCGCCCCGCCAGCCGAAGCAGCGCGACTCGAGCGGGTGTGGCTGGCGCTCATGGGGGTGTTTGCCGGGGGCATCCTGTCGGCCTTTGCCTATAATCTGCTTATCTACGTGGGCGAGCGACTGGTGTTTCAGCGCTGGTATCTGGCCTGGTCGGGGCTGGCGCTGGCCTATGGCCTCTCGTGGACCAACATTTTCGCCTATGCGATACCAGACTATGCCGGGCCCGTGGCGGTGCGGACCGACTATCTGCTGGTTACCGGGCTGATCGCGACGGCCAACATGTTTCTCGCCTCGGTGGTCGAGGAAGGCCTGCTGCCGCGCTGGCTCATCCTGTGCGGGCGGGTCGCGGCTGTGGCCAACCTGCTGGCCGGCTTCTGCGCCTGGAGCACCCTTGTCAGGCCAGCCATCCTGATCGACGTGGTGGTCAATGTGGTCTTCGTGGCCAGCGTGGCGTTTATCGCCATGGGCGTGGCCATTGCCATTCGCGGGCGCAGCCGGGTCGTGTGGTTCTATCTGGCGGGCTGGACACCGGTGCTGCTGGTGTTTGCCATGCGGGTGGCGCGCAATTTCGGGCTGGCGCTACAGGACGACACCGTCGACATGGCCACCTTTGCCACGCAGGCGTTTGAATCGGTGGCCCTGTCGCTGGCCATTGCCGACCGGTTCCGCATGGTCGGGCGCGAGCGCGATGCCGCAGAACAGGCCAGCCGCGTGATCCAGGCCGAGAGCAATGCCCTGCGCCGCGCCGCGCAAACCGACTTCCTGACCGGCCTTGGCAACCGCGCGGCGTTTCACGCGGGGCTGCGGCGCATGTGCGAGCAAGGCGCGCCGTTCCTGCTGCTGCTTATCGATGTCGACCACCTGAAGGACATCAACGACCGGCTGGGCCATGATGGCGGCGACAGCCTGCTGGGCGACGTGGGGCGCGGGCTGGCGGCGGCCGTGGCGGGGCTGGGCGCGGGCACGCGCGCGCCGCTGGTGGCGCGCATAGGCGGCGATGAATTCGCCATCCTGCTGCCCGTTGCCGCGCAGGACAGCCCCACCGATGGCCCCATCCGCCTCGCCCTCGAGGAATTGCAGGGGCGCACGCTCACGCATTCGGGGCGCTCCTGGGCCTTGTCGCTCAGCATTGGCATGGCGCGGTTCCCCCAGGATGCCCACACTGCCGAAGTGCTGGTCAAGAACGCCGATCTGGCGCTTTATCAGGCCAAGCAATACGGGCGGCGGCGGCTGTGCGCCTATGATCCGGCCTTGCGCGCGCGCATGGACAGCCGCCTCACCTTTGCCCAGGAGGCACCGCAAGCCATCGAAAACGGCCAGTTCCGCTTGTTTTTCCAGCCTATTGTCGACCTGGCCACGGGCGCCAAAACCGCCTGCGAGGCTTTGCTGCGCTGGGACCACCCCGAGCACGGGCTGATGAGCCCGGCGATTTTTGGCGACATGCTGCACGAGCGCAAGCTGGGGCTGGCGGTGCAGCAGCATGTGCTCGACATGGCGCTGGCGGCCCTGCGCGATCATCCCGATCTGGTGCCCGCGCTCTGTGTCAATTTCACCGCCGCGCAGCTCGACGGGCCTCATGCCGCGCAGCGCCTGCTGGCGCGCCTGGCCGATCATGGCGTGGACCCTGCCCGCCTGTGCATCGAACTGACCGAGGACATCGTGCTCGACCGTACGATCGAGGCGATTTCCTGCGCGCTGGCCACCCTGCGCGAGGCCGGCGTGCGCGTGGCGCTCGATGACTTCGGCACCGGCTATGCCTCGCTCATTCACCTCAAGCAGCTGCCCTTCGACACGCTCAAGATCGACCGCTCCTTCACCCTCAGCCTGTTCGAGGACGACGGGCAGAGCGAGGAAATCGTCCGCACGATCCTTGGCCTGGGCCAGGGCTTGCGC
>DATMUT010000466.1:0-3432 GCA_035563755.1 Novosphingobium sp. | reverse complement strand
ATGGGCCACCCCCCTGCTGAACGGCCAGCCCCAGCCCCCCGCCGACCGCGTTGCCCACGCCGCCGACCTGTATATGGCCGGCAAGGACATGAACGACCCGCTGGTGGCCCCTGCCCTGTTCCCCAAGGTGCTGGCCCAGTTCCCGCCCACGCTGCTGCTGACCGGCACGCGCGACACCGCCATGAGCAATGCCCTTGTCACCCACGCGCGGCTGCTGGCGGCAGGCAACGACAGCCAGCTCGAGGTGCAGGAAGGGCTGGGCCACGGCGAGTTCGACGTGGCCTTTGGCACGCCCGAGGCGATGCAGGCGATGGACATCATCTGGCGCTTCTTCGACCGCCATCTGGGGCGGCGCTGATGGTTGGCGCACTCGAGGCGCTCTATCCGGTGCTGGCGCGCGGCATGGGGCACTGGAGCGGCCATTACACGCATCTGGCCCCTGACGGCACGCCCATCGACCGGCACCGGGTCGACACGTTCTCGGCCTTTCCGGGGGATGGCGGCGGCGATTTCCTGCTGCGCATATGGAACCGCTGGGACGATGGGCGCGACAGCCGGATCGACCTGCGCGCCGACCACAATGGCGATGCGCTGGCGCCGCGGCTGTTGTGGCGCGAGCGGCTGGTGGGCGCCATGTGGGAAGTGGGCGACACCAGCGTCTACCTCGACTTTCACTATGCCGCCGACCCTGCCTTGCGCGTGTGCGAGATGATCCAGATCGCCCCCGATGGCCAGACCCGCGCCCGCACTTGGCACTGGTTTCGTGATGAGCGGCTGATCAAGATCACCCTCACGCACGAATGGCGCACACCGCCCGGCGAACAGGTGCTGGCATGAAGGTGCTGGTGGTGGGCGCAACGGGGCGCACGGGCCGCCTGCTGTGCGCCGAGCTGATGGCGCGCGGCATGGCGGTGCGCGCGCTGGTGCGCCGCCGCGACGAGACTTTGCCCGCCAATGTCGAGCAGGCCGTGGGCGACCTGCGCGAGGGCGATGTGTTTGCCCGGCTGCTGCCCGGATGCGACGCTGCGATCTACACCGCCTGCGGCACGGGCGGAGCCGATCGCGGGCTGCCGCGCCTTGTCGACTGCGAAGCCGTGGCGGCCTGCGCCGCGCAGGCGGCATCGCAGGGCGCGCAGGTGGTGTTGCTGTCCTCGGCGGCGGTCACGCAGCCCGAACACCCCCACAATTGCAGTTTCGACGCGGTGCTGAAGTGGAAATATCGCGGCGAGCAGGCCCTGCGGACCAGCGGTGCTCGCTATACGGTGGTGCGCGCGCTGGGCCTGCGCGACCGGCCCGCCGGGCAGGCCGGCGTGCGCGTGGTGCAAGGCGACCGCATTGCCTTTGGCGAGGATATTGCGCGCGGCGACGTGGCCTGCCTGCTGGCCGATGTAGTAGCCGGCGGCGGGCTGGGTGCGGCCATGCCGGCAGCCTCTCTGGCGGGCACCACCATCGAGATCTACAATGATGCCTCCATTGCCCCGGGCATTATCGCCACGGCGCGCCATGCGCTGCGCCCTGACCGCCCCGTGACCCCGTTCTCCCGAGGCGCGGCATGAGCGCCGCCGACACTCCGCCACCGCTGCGCATCGTGCTGTTCCGCGAGGCGCAGGGCTGGCTGGCGCAGGGGCTTGAGCATGACGTGGGCGTGCAGGCCAGCAACCTGAAAGAGCTGATGCTGCGGCTGGGCCTCGCGCTCGACCGGCATGCCGCGCACGGCGAGTTGGCCGCATTGCCGCCGGCGCCGCACTATTTTCAGGTGCTCTGGCCGCTGGGCGCTGGCGCATTTGTGCCAGAAGCCTTTGCCACCAGCGCCCCGGTTTCGGCCCGCTTCACCCTCGTGGCGTGATGGATCAAGGAGCACTGCCATGATTGATGAAGCGCCGCCCCTGCCCAGCTTTGCCGACTATGCGCGGTGGGCCAGCGACATAGGCCTTGTCGCGCAGTTCGAGCCTGTTGTGGCAGGCCCGCAGCAGTTGCTGTGCCTGTCGATCGTGGGGGCCAACGGGCGCCATGCGATCGACTTTTGCGATACCCCGCAAGACCTGCTGCTTTCGCACAGCATTGCCCGGCTGGACCGCACGCTGGCGGTAAAATCGGCCTTTTTTCTGTAATTGGCGATGCCGCGCATAGTAACGCCGTCCGCCATTTGGTATCGCACCGGGCATGGACGAAATCATGCAATCCCGCCCGTTCCAGCCCTATCTTTTGCCCGATGAGCACGTGCTTTGGACAGGCCAGCCCAGGCAAGGCCTGTTATTGAGCGGCAAGGATGCGATGCTGATCCCTTTCAGCCTGCTGTGGGGCGGTTTCGCGCTTTTTTGGAACGCGATGGTGTGGTTTGGGCCATTGAGCGGCTCACACATCGACAGTTCGCACATGGACGGCCCGCCAACTGATATGTTTTTCCGGCTCTGGGGGCTGCCTTTCCTGGCTGCTGGCCTCTACTTCATCATCGGCCGCTTCCTGCACGACGCCCATATCAGGCGTGGCCTGTTCTATGCCGTGACCAATCAGCGCATACTCACTTTGCGCGGCAAGCGGTTCGTCTCGCTCGACATTCATCACCTGCCCTGTCTGGAACTTGCCGAGCATGGCGACGGCTCGGGCACGCTGACATTTGCCCAAAATGGCGCCGCATCATGGCAAGCCATGAACGGGCTCGACTGGTGGCTGCCGGCACTGGCCACATCGCCCCGGTTTTTCCGCATCCAGAACCCGCGCCGCATTTATGCCCTCGTGCGCGATCAGGCCGCAGCATAATCAGCGCGCAAATATGATCCCGCGCTGCGCCTTGGCGGGGAGAAGTTTGCGGCTTCATGCGCCTGCCCGGTTGCGCCGGGGCCTGTCCTGCGGCATCGATCATCCAGCATGAAGCAATCGCGCAAAGACAAGTCGAGGGTGACCATTCAGGCGGTGGCGGCCAAGGCCGGCGTCTCGCCCATGACGGTGTCCAATGTGTTCAACCGCAAGGGCAAGGTGGGCGAGGACACGCGCCGCCGTGTGCTCGCCGTCATCGACGAGATGGGCTATGTGCCCAGCCAGGCCGCGCGCCATCTGGTAGGCGCGGCGCCCGCACGCATCGGCATCCTGTATCACGACACCAGCAGCATGTTCATCAACGCTGCCTTGGCGGCCGTCACCATCGCCGCCTCGCAGCGCGGGCTTCAGTTGCTCATGCGCGAGGCCGGATCGTTCGAACCCGAGCGCATCTTCGAGAGCGCCGCGGCGCTGGTGCGGTCGGGCGCGGACGGACTGCTGCTGCTGCCCCCCTTTGCCGAAGTGCTGGCCCACTGCGCGCAATTTGCCGCCCTGGGGGTGCCTGCCGCGGCCATCGCCACCGCGCGCGCCCTGCCCGGCATGTCGACCGTGCGTATCGACAATCAAGCGGCGGCGCAGGCTGTGACGAGCCTGCTGATCGCAAACGGGCGGCGG
>DATMUT010000465.1:0-8470 GCA_035563755.1 Novosphingobium sp. | reverse complement strand
CGCCTTTTCGGGTCAGGGCGGCGACGTCAGGCGTTAAAAATCAGGCGCGAGCATCAGCTGCCGGGCCGAGGGAAGGCGGCGACGTCCGCCAGGATCAGTTCGGCAGCGCGCGCGCCAATGGCCATGGCAGGGCCATTGGTGTTGCCCGAAACGGTTGTGGGCATGATCGAGCAATCGACCACCCGCAAGCCGGCCACGCCATGCACCCGGCAACGGCTGTCGACCACGCTGGTGGCTGGGTCGTGGCCCATCTGGCAGGTGCCGGTGCCGTGCAGGCCGGGGCTGAGCATCCATTCCAGCTCCCGCGCGATTTCCTCGTCGCATTGCGCCTGCGCGCCGGGCACACGCTCGGCTGCCACATAGGGCGCCAGTTCGGGCGATGCGGCGATGCGGCGCAGGACCCTTAGCAGTTCGATCTGCTTGGCCTTGTCGGCCGGGTCGCTCCACCAGCCGGCATCGACCTGCGGCGGCGCTGCCGGATCGGTGCTGGTGATGGCCACACTGCCCCGGCTGCCCGGTCGCAGGAAAAAGCCGGAGAAGGTAATGCCCGGCTTTGCGGTGATCGGCCCACGTCCCGGCTCGGTCTTCATCTCCTTGCTCGACCGCATGGCAAAGGGCGCGGCGGCCAGTTGGAAATCGGGCCATGTGGCGTCGCCCGTCGAGGACCAGAGCATGGTGATGGGCATGCCCACCCGCGCCAGCGGCCCGCGCCCGGTCAGGAAATAGCGCAAGGCGTTCTTGTACAGCCTCCAGCCCACATATTCGCGGTTGATGCCGGGGTGGCCGGTCAGGTCATAGCTGATCGTCACCATCTGGTGATCGCACAGGTTCTGCCCCACCGCCGGCAGCTCGACCACCGGGGCAATGCCCAGCGGCGCCAGGTCGGCCGCGCGGCCAATGCCCGATCTTTGCAGGATGGCGGGTGAGTTGAACACGCCGGCCGAGACGATGATCTCGCGGGTGGCGGCAAAGGCGATGTCCTGCCCGTCGCGCTGGCACAGCACATGGGTGGCGCGCCCGTCCTCGACGACGATGCGCTTGACCAGCGTGCCGGTGGCGATGGTCAGGTTGGGGCGGCGGCCGCGCACCGGGGCCAGGAACGCCTCATAGGCGCTGGCGCGTTTGCCGCGCCGGTCGACGGTGTATTGGGTGCGGCCCACGCCCTCGATGTCGGGGGCGTTGATGTCGGGCGCGAAGGGCACGCCAAAGCGCTGGCAGGCGGAAATCAGCGCGTCGAGCACGGGCGATTCGTGGTCGGACTGGGTGATCTGCAGCGGGCCATCGGCCCCGCGCGAGGCATGGGCGCCGGGCGCGCGGTAATTCTCCATCCAGCCATAGCAGCGCGCGATCTCGTCCCAGTTCCATTCGGTGTGGCCCATGGCGGCCCAGCCGTCGTAATCGCGCCGCATGCCGCGCAGATACCAGGTGCCATTCACCGCCGATGAGCCGCCAAGCCCCTTGCCATAGACCTGCATGTCGCCCTTGCGGCCCAGTTGCTCGCGCACGGGGAAGGCCCAGAAATAGCGCGGATCGCCCATCATTTTCACAAAACCGCCGGCCATCTTGATGAAAAACGATTGGTTGTCGCCGCCCGCCTCGATCAGCAGCACGCGCGTGTCGGGGTCTTCGCTGAGCCGGTTGGCCAATACGCAGCCCGCCGAGCCTGCGCCCAGAATGATGTAATCGAAACTCTCCATGATCCCTTGCCTCGCCATCCGTTCCAGTGATCCGCTGCCGTTGCCCCTTGTGCCGGGGCTGACGGTGAGGTGCGGTGGTTCTTTCTCCCGTATGTATAATTAGAACATTAATTCTGATAAGTCCAGCCGTTCGCACCAAGAATATACCGGGCTTGCGGCAGTTGACGTGGAGGCCATCTATCTGGAATGGTGATATCCATGAAAAACGATGTGGGGCTATCGACCGCTTTGCGCGCGCCTGTACAGGGGCGGTCGCGCGCATCCTATGAACGCATGCTGTCAGCTGCCGAGGCGCTGATGGTCGAGCGGGGATCAGACGAATTTACACTTCAGGAAGTGTCGAGGAAGGGCAAGGTATCGATCGGTTCGATCTATAACCGATTCGAGAGCAAGGATGCGCTGCTGCATGCGGTGCAATTGCGCGTGCTGCAGCGGATCGACACGCTGATGCACGAAAGGCTGGCCAAGGCGCGGGCGGGGGCTTCGGCGCTTAACCCGCTGGTGGTGGCGCTGATCGACGCGGTATCTGAAACCTTGCGGGAAAATGGCGAAATCATGCGCCCATTGATGCAGCGCGCCAGCACCGATCCGCTGGTGGCGGCCACGGGCAAGGCGTCCTATTCGGGCACGGCAAATGCGGTGAAGGAGGCGTTGTTGCTGTATTCGGCGCAGATCCGCCAGCCCGATCCGTTGCGCGCCGTCGATAGCGCATTTCGCGTGCTCTATGCCGCCATCGCCCGCTATCTGGGCTTCGGTTCGTCGACCACGGCTGCCTGGGAAGGCGACTGGGTGGTGCTGAAGGAGGACCTGGCGCGCATGGTGGCGGCCTTCCTCGGAACGGAACAGCCATTCTGATCGCTTGACTTGCATCCTTGATGGACACATATCGGAACTAATATTCTGATTAGCTTCGGGGCAGTCGCATTCGCCCGAAGCTGGCCATCGGGAGAAACAGGATGCGACTGATCGACACGAATGCGGCACAGCGGCCGCAAGCGCCGCTGTGCCTGTTGGCCAAAGCGGTGGAGAGCGGCCAATGAGCGCTGCTGACACACAGGCAAACCAGCCGGCAGCCAGCCGGCGCGGTTTCATTGGCGGGGCCGCGCTTTTTGCATTGGCCATTGGCGTGCCGGCTGCCGCTGTCCGCCTCTCCGACCTGCATGACGAGGACGCGCCCACGCCTGCCTTGCGCGCAATGCTGCGCGAGGTCAGCCAGCTGGTCATCCCGCGCAGCGCAACGCCGGGCGCCGGCGACATTGGCGTGGGCGATTTCCTGGTCTTCGCACTGGCTCACGGCATGGAAGGCACCCGCGCCCCCGTTGCCAACCCCGCGCCCGGCCTGCCGCTGCGTGCTGATGGCAGCCTGCGCCACGCCGCATGGCTGGCCAGCGAGCTGGACCGCAGGGCAGGGGGCAACTGGCTGGCCGCCCCCGCGCCGCGCCGCGCCGAAACGCTGGCCGCGCTCGACCGCGAGGCTTACCCCGAGGGGCCACCGCCCGCCGTGCCCAGCCCCTGGCGCGCGATCAAGGGCCTGATCCTGACCGGCTATTACACCAGCGAGGTCGGCGGTTCGCAGGAACTGCGCTACGAACTGGTGCCCGGCCGCTATGACGCCGACATCCCCCTGACCCCCGATTACCGCGCCTGGTCGAGCGACTGGACCGCCGTGGACTTTGGATGACCGCC
This sequence comes from Novosphingobium sp., assembly GCA_035563755.1. Taxonomy (GTDB): domain Bacteria; phylum Pseudomonadota; class Alphaproteobacteria; order Sphingomonadales; family Sphingomonadaceae; genus Novosphingobium. The sequence goes on along the minus strand of DATMUT010000465.1, from coordinate 5,087 downwards.
CCCATGAACCATGAATTTGACGCTATCGTCGTTGGCTCTGGCATCACCGGCGGCTGGGCCGCCAAGGAACTGGCCGAGGCCGGTTTCAAGGTGCTGATGATCGAGCGTGGCCGCAACATCGAACACCAGTCGGGCTATGACCGCGAGATGAAGGCGCCCTGGGACATGCCGTTCCGCGGCGAGGGCGACCCCGACCTGTTCGCGCGCGACTACCCGGTGCAGCAGCTCAACCGCCACTTTACCGAATTCACGCAGGACCACTTCGTCTGCGACCGCGAGAACCCCTATGTGACCGGCGATGACACCCGCTTCACCTGGTTCCGCTCGTATCAGCTGGGCGGGCGATCGCTCACCTGGGGGCGGCAGGCCTATCGCTGGTCGGACTATGACTTTGGCGCCAACAAGCGCGATGGTCACGGCACCGACTGGCCCATCCGCTATGCCGATCTGGCGCCGTGGTACGACCATGTCGAGACATTCATCGGCGTGTCTGGCGCGGCCGAGGGGCTGGCGCAATTGCCCGATGGCCAGTTCCAGCCGCCCATGCCGCTCAATGCGGTCGAGGTGGACCTGCGCGAGAAGATCCGCGCGAAATGGCCCGAGCGCGTGCTGACCATCGGCCGCACCGCCAACCTGACGCAGGCCAAGCCCGAGGAGGGTCGTGCGCACTGCCAGTACCGCTCGATCTGCGCGCGCGGCTGCTCGTTCGGCGCCTATTTCTCGACCCAGTCCAGCACCTTGCCCGCCGCCATGAAGACCGGCCGCCTGACCGTGCTGACCGACAAGGTGGTCGAGAAGGTGGATTACGATCCGGCCACGCAGCGCGTGACCGGCGTGCGCTGGATCGACACCAAGACCCGCCAGCGGGGCATGGCCACCGCGCGCATGGTGTTCCTCAATGCCGGCGCGTTCAATTCGGTCCACGTGCTGCTCAACTCGGCCAGCGAGGCGATGCCCAATGGCCTTGCCAACAGCTCGGGCGTGCTGGGCACACACATCATGGACCACGCCAACACCATGGGCGCTCTGGCGGTGATGCCCGGCTTCGAAACGCATACCTCTTTCGGCAACCGGCCCACGGGTATCATCATCCCGCGCTTCCGCAACATGGACCGGCTCGATGGCATTGGCCACACGCGCGGCTTCTCGTTCCAGGGCGGGGCGCTGCAGTCGGGCTGGACCCGTGGCAAGCGGCAGGCCGGCATTGGCGAGGGCTTCAAGGACGAGATGCGGCAGGTGGGGCCGTGGCGCATGGTGCTCGTCACCTTTGCCGAGTGCATGCCGCGCGCCAGCAACCGCCTGACGCTCGACCATACGCGGGTGGATGCCAACGGGCTGCCGGTGCTCAAGATCGACTTTGCCTTTGGCAAGGAAGAGCTGGCCGCTGTGGCCGAGGCCAAGGCCTGCGCCACCGAAATGTTGACCCATGCCGGCGGCAAGGTGCTGTTCGGTTCGGACACGCCGGGGCCGGGGGGCACCTCGATCCACGAGATGGGCGGCGCGCGCATGGGCCACGATCCGGCCACCAGCGTGCTGAACGCGCACAGCCAGGCGCATGGCATCGCCAACCTGTTCGTGACCGACGGCGCGCAGATGTCGTCTAGCGCCTGCCAGAACCCCTCGCTCACCTATATGGCGCTGACTGCGCGTGCGGCGGCCTATGCCACGCAGCAGGTGAAGGCGGGCGCGATCTGAGGCGCGAAGGCGCGGGAGGGCTGGCCTCCCGCGCCTTCGGCTTTGGCGTTAACGCTTGGCGCCGGCCAGCAGCGCCAGCCCATCGGCCAGCGGACACAGGCCGCCGGCTTGCGGATGGGCGCAGCCCGGCAGGGCAATGGTAACGCGGTAGGGCGGCTTGCCCTTTTGCGTTCCGGCATGGCGGATCTGCTCGAGCGATTGCGCGCGGTAGCTGGCGCGCAGATATTGCGCCCCGTTGGCCGCCCTCAGCCTTTCAAGCACGATGGCGCCGCCCGGCGCCGGGTCATCCTGCGCCAGCCCCGGCACCTGCCAGTGCAGGCCCAGCAATCCGCCCAGATTGGCCACATTCGTATCGTGCCCGGCAATCATGGTGACGCGGGCACTTCCGGTCAGCCCTTCGCGCAGGATGGGCAGCAGGCCTGACAGGTTGGCCGAGGCCACCGGCATGGGCCGCGCCAGCAGGCGGAATTCCAGCGCGTGGAGCGCTGATAGGCGGGCAATGTCGGCTGCCGTGGCCCGGCCCCAGCCAACCTGCGCCATCGGCTTGCCTTCGCCATATTCCAGCAGCAGGATTTGCGCGACGGTCGAGGCGCGGTCGAGAGCGCCCGAGAGCTTCGGGCGCTTGTTGGCGCTGGCCGGGGTGATGGCGCTGGGCTGATCGCCAAGGCCACAGGTCGCGCTTGGGCCATCCTTGCACAGGATTGCATCGATACGCGCCAGCAGCGGGCGCTGTGCGGCATCAAGCGCGGCCATCCCGCCCGGCCCGACGGCCTGGGCAACGGCGGCCTCGACCTGTGCCGGGTCAAGAGGGACAAGCCCTGCCTCGACCGGGCCGAAGCGCGTGTCCTTGCTGCCCTGTTCGCGGTGATCGCTGGCAATGGTGCAGCCGGGGGCAAAACCCTTGATCCAGCTGCGCGCCGTCTCGATCGTGCGCTGGTCGCTGTCGGCCACCACGCGGATGGCCGAGGGGGCGGGGCAGCCCCGCGCCCCAACCACCCCTTGCGCACGCAGCAAGGCGCCGTCGCTGGCCCCCAGTTGCTCGACCGCCTGCGCGCCGTGAGGCGTGAGGAAGCCCGGATCGACCGGCCAGCTGGGCCATGCCTCGGGCGTGACCTGCGCGGGCATGGGCTGGGCCTTGGTGGGCGGGCGCACGCCGTGGCGCATCAGGATGACCACGCGCTCGACCTTGAGGCCGCCGCCGGCCGGGGCCAGCGCGCCGATAGCCGCGGCAGACAGGCCCGCGACAAATGCCTTCGCACTGCGCCGCATCAGAAGTGCACCTGCACGCCGCCGCGCAGCTGCGCGCCGTACTGCTCGCGCTCGATCAGGTAGTTGCGGCTTGCCCCCAGATAGCGCCGCCACGGCGCGTCGGTCATGTTCACGGCATCGCCAAACACGGTGATGGCCGGGCGGACCTGATAGCTGACATGCAGGTCAAGCTGGCCGTTGCCATCGGTGTACTGGTCGAGCGCGGCGGTGGAGCCCAGCGTGTCGAGGTAGGACGAGCGATAGCTGAAGGCCAGGCGCGCGCCAAAGCCGTATTTCTCATAGAAGATCTGCGCGGTGGCGACATTCTTCGACTGATAGGCCAGAGGGATGACCCCGCTGCGCACGCCATTGGCCACGGCATGGCCCCACACGTGGCTGAAGTTGGCCGAAACGCCAAAGCCCGAAAGCGCGCCGGGCAGGGTGGTGAACTGGTGCTGCAGGTTGAATTCGACGCCGGTGATCGTCTCGTGGTCGGCGTTGATGGGCTGCGTCACGTCGGCCGAGTCGTAGTACACATGGCCCAGCGTCACGCCGGTCTGGCGGGTGGTGGTCGAGTAGATGGGGTTGTCGATCGATTTGGTGAACACGCCCAGCGCGATAATGCTGCCCTTGGCCGGATAGAATTCGACCGAGGCGTCGAGGTTGACCGCGCGATAGGGCTTGAGCGAGGCGTTGCCGATCGAGATTGCGGTGACTGCGGTCGAGGTATCGGTCACGGTCACATAGGGGGCCAGCTGCGGATAGTTGGGGCGGCCGATCGAGGTGGTGACAGCGCCGCGCAGCAGCAGGTCCTTCGAGATGTCGTATTTGGCGTTCAGGCCGGGAAAGACGTCGGTGTAATTGACCTTGCCGAAGGTGTTGAAGCCGTCGTTCAGGGTCGAATAGGCGTTGACGATCTTGGCCTTGGTGCTGTCGAACGTGTTCTCGACGCGCACGCCCGGAATAAGGGTCAGCGCGCCCAGCTTCAGCTTGGCCTGAGCGTAGCCGGCGATGATGCGCTCGCGCACGTCATAGTCGCTCGAGAGCGAATCCGAGATGTTCGAGGCAGCGTTGGACGAGGAGATCGTCGCGACCGAGGACAGGTTGCTGTAGAGGTAGGACTGCGCCGCGAAATAGTTGATGCGCTGGCCAAAGTTGAACGCGCTGCCGTAAAAGCCGGTGTTGCCGGTATAGCCCACATTGTTCAGATACCACTTCGTCGATCCGGCCGAGTAGGTGGTCTTGTTGTGGTCATCGTTCTTGTGGCGGTCGGTGATCTTGGCGCCAATGCTGAACTCCGAACCGTCGCCAATGTTCAGCGGGTGGGTGTAGTCGATCTTGCCCTGCCACAGTTGCTCATAGGCATAGCGGCTCTCGATGTTGAATTTGCTGAAATAGAAGTTGCTGGCATTGCCGAAATAGCCTGCCGTGCTGGGCGTGAGCGTATAGGGCGAGGTCGAGCCGTTATAGCTCAGGTCAACGGCGCCCTTGGCCGAGGTGAAGGTGAACTCGCTGCGCAGCGGGTCCTGCTTGACCGCGCGGGTATAGCCGGCCGCGACCGACAGCGTGCCGCCCGCCACATCCGCGAAGTCGCCGCCCAGAATGGCGCTTTGCGTGTGGTCGTTCTCTTCGCGGCGACGCACCAGAATGGTGGCTGTGCCCTTGGTGGGCACGCCCGTGGTGGCGTCATAGCTGGTCACGGCCAGGCGGTTCTGGTCGCGCGTCTCGTGGTCCTGGAACTCGGAATACGAGGTGCGCAGATAGACTTTCACCTTTTCGCTGGGGTGCCAGTCGAAATTGCCGACCACGCCAATGCGGGTGCGCGACAGGTTGTAGTCGCGCAGGCCATTGCCATCGGGCATCCCGGTCGAGGCATAGGTCGACGCGCTCGAGCCCTGATAGTTCTGGCTTTCGATGGGGCGGCGCGAATAGCTGGCCGAAACGACCGCGCCAAACTGCTGGGCCGAACCGAAGCGGCCGCCAACCGTGCCATCCACGTCGAAGGGCGTCTTGTTGTTCAGCGTGTAATGCCCCACCGACCCGCGCGCATCGACGAAAAAGGGCTTCTTGCTGTCGAAGGCGGTCTTGGTGCGGATGGCCACTTCGCCGGCGATGGCGTTGGCATCCTGGCTGGCCAGCAGCGA
>DATMUT010000464.1:0-5213 GCA_035563755.1 Novosphingobium sp. | reverse complement strand
CGCCAGCCAGTGCCGCCTCGATGGCTATCGCGCCGCGCTGGAGGAAGCCGGGCTGGCATTCGACCCGGCGCTGGTGGCGCAGGGCGACTTCACCTATCGCTCGGGGCTGGCGGCGGCAGGTGTATTGCTGGACGCAGCCGCGCCGCCCACCGCCCTTTTTGCCAGCAACGACGACATGGCCGCCGCAGCCCTGGCCGTGGCCCGCGCGCGCGGGCTGGACGTGCCGGGCGACCTGTCGGTTTGCGGTTTCGATGACACGCCCATGGCCACCACCATCTGGCCCGAGCTGACCACCATCCGCCAGCCCGTGCGCGACATGGCGCGCGCTGCGGTCGAGATGCTGGTCGCGCGCATCCGCGATCAGCGCGGCGGCAAGGCCGAAGCGCCCTGCCACCGCCTGTTCGATTTCGCCCTGGTGTGCCGGCAGTCGGACGCGCCAGCACGGGTTTAGAGGCGCGCCGGTGTGGCCGGCAAACCGGCCACCCCCGCGTCGAAGGCGAACAATGCGCCGGCCAGTGGCTGGCTCGCCCTGTCTGCCTGCGACAGGCCCTTGGTCGCGGTGGTGGCATAGGCGGTGCGCAGGTCCGCCCCGCCAAAGGCCACCTTGGTCACATTGGCCACCGGAAAGCGCAGCGTGGCGATCAGCCGCCCGTCGGGCGCATAGCGGCGCACGCCCCACCCGGCAAACAGCCCCACCCACAGGCATCCCTCGGCATCGACCGTGGGGCCGTCGGGGTATCCGGCGCCCTCCTCGATCTGCGCGAACAGGCAGGTGCCGGTAATGCGCGCGCCCTCGACCGTGCTGGCCCAGATGCGCCGGCCCAGCGTGTCGTGGTGATACATGATCCGCCCGCAGGGGCTGAAGGCAGGGCCATTGGTGATGCACACCGGCGGCAGGCCGGTATCGGCGCAACCCTGCGCGTCGATGCGGTAGATGCGCCCGCTGTCGGCCTGTTCGGCATCATCCATCGAGCCGAACCAGATGGCGCCATCTGCCGCGACGGTCGCATCGTTCAGGCGGTTGCCGGGCAGGGCAGCCTCGGGCGCGCAAAGGGGCGTGAAGCGGCCGGTCGACGTATGAGCGGCAGGGTCGAAGCGGTGCAGGCCGCTTTGCAGCCCTACCACAAAGCCGCCGCCCGCATCGGGCAGCACCCAGCCGGCCTGCGCCGGTGCGGCCCAACTGCGCCCCTGCCCGCTGGCCGGATCGAAGCGGTGAATGGCCGGCGCCTTGATGTCGACGAACCACAGCGCGGCATCAGGCCCGACCCACACCGGGCCTTCGCCCAGCGTGGCGCCCAGTTCCCACAGGGCTTGGGGAGCGCCTATCGCCATCCGGCATCCACCCAATATTCGTGGCCGGTGATCAGCCGCGCATCGTCAGAGGCCAGGAACAGTGCCAGCGCCGCCACATCGGCGGGCATCAGGCGCCCATCCATGCATTGCGCGGCCACGATCTCGGCCTCGCCTTCGGGGGTGTACCATTTTTCCTGGCGGGGGGTTTTGACATTGCCCGGAATGATGCTGGTCACGCGGATGTTGTCGCGGCCCAGCTCGCGGGCAAGGCCGCGCGTCAGCCCCTCGATGCCGGCCTTGGCGGTTTCATACAGCACCAGATCGGCCAGCCCCAGATGCCAGCTGATCGAGCCGAGGTTGATGATCGCCCCGCCGCCTGCGCGCCGCATGGCCGGCACTGCGGCCTGCGCCACGAAGAACAGGTGGCGCAGGTTCACCGCCATGCGTTCGTCCCAATAGTCGGGCGTCACGTCGGCAATGGTGTGGCGGTCGTCGCTGGCAGCATTGTTGACCACCACGTCGATCCCGCCCAGCCGTGCATCGATCTGCGCCATCATGGCGCGCACCGCCACCACATCGCGCAGGTCACACGGCACGAACAGGGCGGTGTGGCCTTGCCCGGTCAGGCGCTCGGCCAGCGCCTCGCCGGCCTCCTGCGCGATGTCGCAAAAGGCCACATGGGCGCCCTGCGCGGCAAAGCCCTCGACCAGCCCTTCGCCAATGCCGCTGGCCCCGCCGCTGATGAAGACGCGCTTGCCCGACAGGCTGGGGTAGATGGCGCGCTGCGTGGTCTGGCTCATGCCGCGCCTCCCAGCAGGCCGCGCGCGGCAAGGTTGGCGTAAAGAGCGGAGATGCCTTGCGTCCATGCCGGCGCCTGCGCGCTGGTGACGACGCGGTTGACCAGCCGGCCAAGGCGCGGCGTGGAAATGGCAACCACATCGCCCACCTTGTGCGTAAAGCCCTGCCCGGGCGTGTCGCGGTCCTGCACGGGGGCAAACAGCGTGCCCAGAAACAGCGCAAAACCATCGGGGTACTGGTGTTCGCTCAGCGTCTGGCGGACCAGATCGAGGGGGTCGCGGCTGATCTGGTTCATGCTCGAGTGGCCCTCGAGGCGATAGCCCTCCGGCCCCTCGATCAGCAGGTCGATCTCGGCATTGCGCACATCATCGAGCGTAAATCCATCGCCGAGCGTAACATCATCGTCGAACAGGCGCACCAGCGGGCCGATCGCGCAGGAGGCGTTGTTGTCCTTGGCCTTGCCCAGCAGCAGGGCGCTCAGCCCCTCGATATCGCGCAGGTTCACGTCATTGCCCAGCGTCGCGCCCACCGCCTGGCCTGCGGCATTGACCAGCAGGACCACTTCGGGCTCGGGGTTGTTCCAGGTGGAATCCGAGCGCACCCCCACATCGGCCAGCGCGCCAACGGTCGCCAGCACCGGCGCCTTGGTGAACACCTCGGCATACGGCCCGATGGCGACTTCGAGATATTGCGACCACAGGCCATCGGCGATCAGCAGGTCCTTCAGCGCCGCAGCCTCGGCCGAGCCGGGCACCACCGAGCGGATCGAACCGCCCACGCGCTCCTCGATGCGGGCGCGGATGTCCTGCGCGCGGGTGGCATCGCCGCGCGCCCGCTCCTCGATCACGCGCTCGAGCGTGGAGGTGGCGAAGGTCACGCCGCAAGCCTTCACGCATTGCAGGTCGATCGGGCTGAGCAGCGGGTCGGCCAACGTGTCGAGCGGGCCAAGCACAACCCCATCGGCAGCGCGCAGCGGCAGCCGTTCAACCAGTTGCGAGACAGTTGGCGCCACGCGCGACATGTCATGGGCAATGCCGCCCTCGACCAGAATGGGCGTGGGGCCTTGCGGCGTGGCAATGCGGCCCAGGAACCGCCCCTGCCGCCAGTCGGCGGGCAGCAGGTCGGCTAGCGACAGGGCGATAGGGGGCAACGGGACGGCAGGGGGGTTGTCGGACACAATTTTCTCTCCCGGCGGATACGGCATGATTGACAAGTTATGATAGCGCTACCATCATTCGAACAACGCCGCTGTCAAGTGGTTTTGTCACGCGCCCAGTCAAATCAAGGGGATGCGCCGCAGCGGGACCCTGCCCCGCCCGCCGCCTCGCCTCAGGAGAGAATCATGATTACCGGAAACCAGCTGATCGGCAGCCGCGAGGAAAGCGGCGTCGGCGCCTTCATGGCCGTGAACCCGGCCACCGGCCAGGACATCGCGCCCGCCTTCACGCTGGCCACCCGCGCGCAGGCCGATGCCGCCGCCGCTCTGGCCGATGCCGCCGCCATCCCCTTTGCCCAGACCTGCCCCGAGGCGCGCGCAGCCTTCCTCGAAGCCATTGGCGAGGAAATCGCCGCCATCGGCGATGACCTGATCACGCGCGCCATGGCCGAATCCGGCCTGCCCCGCGCCCGCCTCGAAGGCGAGCGGGGCCGCACCATCGGCCAGTTGCGCCTGTTCGCCAGCGTGCTGCGCGAGGGCAGCTGGGCGCAGATCACCATCGACCCGACCCTGCCCGACCGCGCCCCCCTGCCCCGGCCCGACCTGCGCCGCCGCCATGTCGCGCTTGGCCCGGTGGTGGTGTTCGGCGCGTCGAACTTCCCGCTGGCCTTCAGCGTGGCGGGCGGCGACACCGCCTCGGCGCTGGCCGCCGGCTGCCCCGTGATCGTCAAGGGCCACCCCGCGCACCCCGGCACCGGCGAGCTGGTCGCCCGCGCCATTGCCCGCGCCGTCACGCGCTGCGCCATGCCCGAGGGCACCTTCTCGTACCTGTGCGCCGAGCGCGATGTGGCGCAGGCGCTGGTGGCCGACCGCCGTGTGCAGGCCGTGGGCTTTACCGGCAGCCGCGCCGGCGGCCTGGCCCTGATGCAGACCGCCGCCGCCCGCCCGCAGCCCATCCCCGTCTATGCCGAAATGTCGGCGGTGAACCCGGTCGTGCTGTTCCCGCACGCCATGCAGGCGCGCGCCGCCGCGCTGGGCGCGGCCTTCGTGGGCTCGCTCACCATGGGCGCGGGGCAGTTCTGCACCAATCCGGGCCTTGTCATCGCGCAGGACGGGGCAGACCTCGACACCTTCCTTGACGCCGCAGCGCAAGCCATGGCCAGCAGCGCCGCGCAGGACATGCTGACCCCCGGCATCCACGCCGCCTATGAGCACGGCACCGCCACCCTTTCGGCCCACGCAGAGGTGGCCACCATTGCCCGCGGCGTGGCGCCCACCGGCCCGCATCAGGCGCAAGGCGCGCTGTTCCGCACCACCGCCGCCGCCTTCCTGACCGATGCCGCGCTGGGGCACGAAGTGTTCGGCTCGGCAGGCCTTGTGGTGACCGTGGCCGACATGGCGCAGGCCGCCCAGGTTCTGGCCGCGCTCGAAGGGCAGCTGACCGCCACGCTGCACCTTGACCCCGCCGACGAACCGGCCGCCGCCGCGATCCTGCCCGTGCTTGAACGCAAGGTCGGGCGCATTCTGGTCAATGGCTGGCCCACCGGCGTCGAGGTGTGCCACGCGATGGTGCATGGCGGGCCCTTCCCCGCCACGTCCGACGGGCGCACCACCTCGGTGGGCACGGCTGCGATCGAGCGCTTCCTGCGCCCGGTCTGCTACCAGAACCTGCCCGCAGCGCTGATGCCCGAGGCCCTGCGCGATGCCAATCCGTGGAGCGCCCCGCGCCGCATCGACGGCACGCTGGTGCTGGCCTGAGGGACGGGGCATGACTGACCCGCAACACACTGGCCGACAGCCGGCAAAACCCTTCCGCTCGCGCGACTGGTTCGCCGATCCGGCGCGTTCCGACATGGTGGCGCTCTATCTCGAGCGTTTCATGAATTACGGCGTCACGCCGCAGGAATTGCGCTCGGGCCGGCCCATCATCGGCATTGCGCAAAGCGGCAGTGACCTGTCGCCCTGC
>DATMUT010000463.1:0-5543 GCA_035563755.1 Novosphingobium sp. | reverse complement strand
CGGCAGATCAAGGAGCGCTTCGACATCGACGTGCCCAGCCTTGGCGCGCTGAGCGAGATCGAGAGCTCGAGCCGGTTGCGCAGCACCGGCCCCATTCTGGCCATGAGCGCGCCTTTGCTCTCAAAATCGGGAACCGAGCGGTGGGACACCGCGCCCAGCGGCTTCATTTTGACCGAGAAGGCGCTGGTCACGATCCATTTCGCCAAGCTGACCCTGTTCGACACCGTGGCCGAGGCGGTGGCCAGACACCCCGAGAGTTCGCCCGCCGGCGTGCTTGTGCGCCTGCTCGAGCAGGTGGTCGATCAGGCGGCCGACAGCCTCGAGCATGTCTCGGAAATGCTGGCCTCGATCTCGCGCACCATCTTCTTCACCGACCTCGACAGCAAGGGGCTGAGCCGCGAGACGGCAATCCTGCGCCATTCCATCCTCAAGCTGGGTAGGGCCTATGACCGCGCCTCACGGGTGCGCTACATGTTCCTGAGCGTGGGCCGCATGGCCGCCTTTCTGGCCGATCGCTGCAAGGACCGCTTTGACGAGGCGATCCTGACCCGCCTGCAGTCGGTCACCCACGACATCGCCTCGCTCGATGAGTTCGAGGCCTCGCTCTCGGCGCGTATCCAGTTCCTGCAGGATGCGGCCAACAGCCTGATCAGCATCGAGCAGAACGATGTGGTCAAGGTGCTCACCGTGGCTTCGGTGGCGGGCATTCCGCCGGTGCTGGTGGTGGGCATCTACGGCATGAATTTCCACGAGATGCCCGAGCTCTCGTGGCACTGGGGCTACCCTTTTGCGCTGGGGCTTTGCGTGGTTACCACGCTGCTGACCTATCTGTGGTTCAAGTGGCGCAAATGGGTGTGAGGGGCGATGGGGCAGCTTATGGGCGCCGCGAAATCCCGCGCCGCCCATAAGCTGAAAGCTGCCCTTTAAACCGCCTCGCGCTCGGCCGCGGCGGCCACTTCCTCGCGGTCGCCCAGCACTACGCCCACGCGCTGGTGCAGGCCCTGCGGCGCCAGGTCGAGCAGGCGGGTCGCGCCGTCGGTGGCGCTGCCGCCGGCCTGTTCGATCAAAAGCGCCATGGGGTTGGCCTCGTACATCAGCCGCAGCCGCGCCTTGCCCGGCGCGCGCGCATCGGCCGGATACAAAAACACGCCGCCGCGCTTGAGGATACGGTGCACGTCGGCCACCATCGATCCGGTCCAGCGCATGTTGTAGTCGCGCCCCAGCGGCCCCTGCGCGCCTGCCACCCGCGCATCGACATAGCTCTCGATACGGGGCGTCCACTGGCGGCGGTTCGACATGTTGATGGCAAATTCGCGCGTGCCGGCCGGAATGCGCATCGGCCCGTCGGTCATGCGCCAGGCGCCCACCTCGCGGTCGAGCGTGAATTCATACACGCCCGTGCCCAGCGTGAGCACCAGCAGCGTTTGCGGGCCATACAGCGCATAGCCGGCGGCCACCTGCGTTGCCCCGGGCTGGAGGAAATCCTCCTCGGTCACCTCGCGCCCCGCCGCCTCGGCCGGGGCCTTCAGCACCGAGAAGATGGTGCCCACCGACAGGCCGACATCGATGTTGCTCGACCCGTCGATCGGATCGAACAGCAGCAGATATTCGCCCTTGGGATAGCGGTTGGGGATGCGATGGATCGTCTCCATCTCTTCCGAGGCCATGGCTGCCAGATGGCCGCCCCACTCATTGGCGTCGAGCAGCAGCTCGTTGGCGATGACGTCGAGCTTCTTCTGCACCTCGCCCTGAACGTTTTCCTGGCCCAGGCTGCCCAGCACCTCGCCCAGCGCGCCCTTGGAAATGGCGTGGCTGATGGTCTTGCAGGCGCGCGCCACCGTTTCGATCAGCAGGCGCAGCTCGCCCGGCAGGCTGTTCTGCTCGCGCTGCTGCTCGATGAGAAATCGCGTCAGGGTAAGGTGTCGGGACATGCAAGAGCCTTCTGCCGGAATGGGATGTGGAGGCAGGGTGCCTCAGTCTGTCTCAGTATGCCAGCCTGGCGGCGGCGGCTTCGCCATGCGCCAGGGCGGCGGCGGCGCGGATCTGTTCGGGGCCGGGGCGCTGGCCGGTATAGAGCACGAATTGCTCAACCGCCTGAAGCATGATGACCTCGGCGCCCGAAATGACCCGTTTGTCGGCGGCCTGCGCGGCCTTCAGGAACGGCGTTTCGGCGGGCTGGGCGACCACGTCGAAGGCCACCTCGCAGCCCTCGATCCAGCATTGCGGAAAGGCCAGGTCGGCGCTGTTGGCACCTTCCATGCCCAGCGGCGTCACGTTGATCAGCAGCGGCGCGCCCGCCTCGGGCAGGTCGGCGGACCAGTCGTAGCCATAGGCCTGCGCCAGTGCCTGCCCCCGTGCCGCATTGCGCGCCACGATCGTGCCATGGGCAAAGCCCAGCCCGTGCAGCGCGGCGGCCACCGCCTTGGCCATGCCGCCGCTGCCGCGCAGCACAAAGGGCGTGGCGGGCGCGATGGCATGGCGCAGCAGCAGGTCGCGCACGGCAATGTAGTCGGTGTTGTAGCCCGTCAGCACGCCGCCATCATTCACGATCGTGTTCACACTTTCGATGACCGCCGCCGAAGGTTCCAGCGCGTCGATCAGCGCAATGACCTCCTCCTTGAACGGCATCGAGATCGCGCAGCCGCGAATGCCCAGCGCCCTGATGCCGCCGATGGCCGCGGGCAGGTCGGTGGTCGAGAACGACTTGTAGACGAAATCCAGCCCCATCGCTTCGTAGAGGGCATTGTGCAGTCGCGATCCGGCATTGCCGGGCCGGGCCGAGAGCGACATGCACAGCTGCGTATCGCGGCCGATGGGCGGTTTCATGCGGACGGTTCCTTGCATAGCGTGCTGTGGTTGCGGGGCGCCGCGCTCGACCCGCCGGTAATCAGCTTGCCGGCCAGCACCACCTTGCGCGCGGGGGTGTCGGGGTGTTCCAGCCGGTCGAGCAGCATGGTCATGGCCATCCGCCCGATCTCCTCGACGGGCTGCTCGATGACCGAGAGGCCGCCGCCGACGAATTCCATCCAGTCCTCGCGATCAAAGCCGGTCAGGGCCAGGTCGCGCGGCACCTCGAGCCCGGCCAGACGCACCGCGCGCAGCACCGCCATCAGCATGATGCCATTGCTGGCCACCAGCGCCTGCGGCCTTTGCGCGGGGGCCAGCAGGGCGGCCACGCTTTGCGCCGCCTCGCCCGAACCATGCGGCACCGAGATGGCCTGCACGCTCAGCCCAAGCCGGCGGGCGGCCTGCTCGAAGCCGGCGCGGCGCTGCGCGCCAGTGGTGCTGGTCGCGCCAAACAGGCCGGCAATCCGGGTAAAGCCGCGCTCGTGCAGGTGCTCGACCAGCCGCGCGGCCATCGCCTCATTGTCGAGCACAACGCTGTCGTGGGCCATGTCGGGGGTGGTGCGGTCGATCAGCACCATGGGGAAGTCGGGCTTGCTGCGCGCGGCCTGTTCGAGCCCGGCGCGGGTGGGGGCCAGAATGACGCCCGAAACGCGCTCCTCCTGCATCAGTTGCAGGTACATGGCCTCTTTGGCCGGGTCTTCGTCGGTGTTGCACAGGATGACGCGCTGGCCGCGCGCATAGGCGATGTCCTCGACCATGCGCGAGACGGCGGTGAAGTAGGGATTGCGGATGTCGGCCACGATGAGGCCGATGGTGTTGGTGTGGCGCGAGCGCAGGCGCCGTGCGGCCAGGTTGGGGCGATAGCCCACCGTTTTGACGGCGGCCAGCACGCGCTCCTGCATGTCGGGGGCGACGGCGCGGCCGGCCAGCACGCGGGACACGGTCGCGATCGACACGTTGGCGATTCGGGCCACGTCCTTGATGCCGACACTCATGGGAAACGTTTTCTCCTCTTGCGCTGCGGCTTCTGCGTCCGGCCCGGCAGGAATGCCCGATTTTCATGCTCCTGCGCAAGGCCTATTGACAAAAATATGAGAAAACGTTTTCTCGTGAGCGAGGCGACGACACAAATCGCCCCGGAAGAGGCCTGAGAGACATGCTTGACGATTCCCCCTTTGTTGCCCTCACGCATCCTACCGCTGGCCAGATGGTGCGCATCAACGCCCACGCCGCCGACAAGCAGGACGCCATCCGTCAGGCCGGGCAGATGCTGGTGGCCGCCGGCTGCGTGGCGCCGGGCTACGAGAACAGCATGGTGGCGCGCGAATCCGTGGCCAACACCTATCTGGGCTCGGGCGTGGCCATTCCCCACGGCCTGGGCGAGGACAAGGGGCTGGTGCGCCGCGACGGCATCGTGGTGCTGCAATTTGTCGATGGCATCGAGTGGAATCCGGGCCAGATCGCGCATCTGGTGGTGGGCATTGCCGCCAGTTCCGACAGCCACATCACCATTCTGCGCCGCCTTACCCGGCTTATTCAGGACGAGGCGCGGCTCAAGGTGCTGGCCGCCACCAGCGATGCCGAACTGATCGCCCAGGCGTTGGCCGAGGACGCCGCGCCCGTGGCCTCGCAGGCGGCCGCCGATCTGGCCGAAACAATGGGCTGGGTGGTGGATTACCCCACCGGCCTGCACGCCCGCCCCGCCTCGGCCTGGGTCGAGGCGGCCAAGGCTTGCGATGCGGCCCTGCGCGTGCGCCACGGCGATGAAACCGCCGACCCGCGCAACCTGATCGCCCTGCTGCAACTGGGCCTCAAGGCCGGCGACGAGGTGGTGTTCTCGGCCGCGGGCAAGGATGCGGCCGCTGCGCTTCAGGCCTTTCACCGCGCCGTCACCCGCCTGACCCCGCGCGAGAAGGCCGATGCCGCCCGCGCCGCCGAGAAGGCCGCAAAGCCCGTGCATGGCTGGACACCGCCGGGCGCGCCGCAGATGATCGGCGGCGTTTCGGCCAGCCCGGGTCTGGCGATTGGTGCGGTGCATGTGCTGGCGCCCGCGCAGTTGCATGTGGCCGATGCGCCGGTCGATCTGGCCACGGGCGGCGCCTTGCTGAACGAGGCGCTGGTGCGCACCCGCGCGCAGATGACCGCGCTGATTGACGACACCACCCGCCGTCTGGGCGCGGGCGAGGCGGCGATCTTCAAGGCGCAGGCCACGCTGCTCGACGATACGGACCTCATCACGCTCACCTGTCAGATGATGGTCGAGGGGCATGGCGTGGCCTGGTCGTGGCATCAGGCGGTCGAGCGTATGGCGCAGCAATTGTCGGCGCTGGGCAACCCTGTGCTGGCCGCGCGCTCCGCCGACCTGCAGGATGTGGGCCGCCGCGTGCTGGCCCAGATCGATCCGGGCCTTGGCATCGGCACGCTGGCCGATCTGCCGCCCGCGCCCTGCGTTCTGGTGGCCGAGGACCTGTCGCCTTCCGACACGGCGCTGCTCGATACCACGCGAGTGGTGGGCATTGCCACCTCGCTGGGCGGGCCAACCTCGCACAGCGCCATTCTGGCGCGCACTCTGGGCATTCCTTCGGTGGTGGCGGGCGGGGCGCAGTTGCTCAGCCTTGCCGCCGGCGGCACGGCCATTGTCGATGGCGATGCGGGCCGGGTGTGGCTCAACCCCTCGGACGAGGATCTGGCCTCGG
>DATMUT010000462.1:0-2457 GCA_035563755.1 Novosphingobium sp. | reverse complement strand
AGGCGTAGAGCAGCCACACCTGCTCGCGCGTGGCCGGGTCGCACAAGGTGCTGGCGGTAGCAAAGCTTTTGGAACCGCGCCTTATGCTGGCATAGGCCGAAGCCACCAGCCGGGCGCGCCGCTCGGGCGCCATCATCGCCTCTGGCTCGGCCCCGCAACTGGCCAAGGCGCCTGACTTGCGCGCCGCCACGGCCAGCCCCCCGCTCACAAGGTGCCCGGGTCCATCGCGGTGATCGGCAGCGAAGGCTCGTGCGCGGCCATGCGGGCCAGCAGCAGGTCCACCTCATGCTCGGCGATCAACAGCGAGCGATGCGCGGGGCGCACGAAGCCCACGTCCGCCATGTGCCGCCACAGCGCGATCAGGTGGTCGTAAAACCCAAAGGCATTGAGCAGGCCCACCGGCTTGGCGTGATAGCCCAGCTGCGCCCAGCTCATCGCCTCCCACAGCTCGTCCATCGTGCCGGTGCCCCCCGGCAGCGTCACGAACCCGTCCGACAGGCGGGTGAAGGCGGCCTTGCGCTCGTGCATGGTCGACACCTCGATCAGCTCGGTACAGCCATGATGGGCGACCTCGGCCTCGACCAGCGCCTGCGGGATCACGCCGATCACCTCGCCGCCGGCCGCCAGCGCGCCATCGGCCACCGCGCCCATCAGCCCCAGCCGGCCCCCGCCATAAACCAGGCCGATCTTGCGGTCGGCCAGCATTTCACCCACTTGCCGGGCCAGATCGATATAGCGCCCATCCTCAGGGCTGGCCGAACCGCAATACACCGCCAAACGCTTCATCCGCGCAAATCCTCGATCATCAAGCCGGCCGTGGCGCGCGCACTGCCCACGACGCCGGGAATGCCCGCGCCAGGATGCGTGCCCGCCCCCACGAGATAGAGGTTGGGTATGGCATCGTCGCGGTTATGGCCACGGAAAAACGCGCTCTGCGTCAGGATCGGCTCGAGGCTGAAGGCATTGCCCATATAGGCCGACAGGTCCGCCTCGAAATCGGTGGGGGCGTAGTGGAAGCTGGTGGTCAGCCGGTCGTGGATGTCGGGGATAAGGCGCAGCCCCACCTCGTCGAGAATGCGCTTTTGCAGGATCGGCCCGATCTCGGCCCAGTCGACCGGCAGCTTGCCGCGATGCGCCACCGGCACCAGCGCGTAAAAGGTGGAATGGCCCTCGGGCGCCATCGAGGGGTCGGTGGCGGTGGGGTGGTGCAGATAGATCGAGAAATCGCGCGGCAGCACGCCATGCTCGTAAATATCCTCGAGCAGGCCCTGATAGCGCGGTCCGAACAGGATCATGTGGTGCGGGATCTGCGGGAAGGTGCCGGCAAGGCCGAAATGCACGACAAACAGGCTGGGCGACCAGCGCTTGCGGGCCAGGCTGCGGGTCATCGATTGCCCGCGCGTCGTGTCGGCCAGCAGGTCGCGATAGGTGTGCATGAGGTCGGCGTTGCTGGCCACCGCGTCGAACCGGTCGTGCCAGCCGCTGGCGGTGGTGATACCCGTGGCGCGGTTGCCCAGCGTGTCGATGCGCGTGACCGCATCGCCCAGCCGGATCGTGCCGCCCAGCCGCTCGAACAGGGCCACCATGCCCGCGATCAGCCGGTTTGTGCCACCGCGCGCCCACCACACGCCGCCATCCTTCTCCAGCTTGTGGATGAGGGCATAGATGCTGCTGGTGGTCATGGGGTTGCCCCCCACCAGCAGCGTGTGGAACGAGAGCGCCTGGCGCAGCTTCTCGGACTTCACGAAGGCCGACACCTTGCCATAGACCGAGCGCCAGGCCTGATGCTTCATCAAGGCGGGGGCGGCGCGCACCATGCTGCGAAAATCGAGGAAGGGCACATGGCCCAGCTTGACGTAGCCTTCCTCGTAGACCGCTGCGGCATATTCGGAAAACTGGTGATAGCCCTCAAGGTCGCCGGGGGCCACGCGAGCGATCTCGGCGCGCAGCTGCGCCTCGTCGTTCGAATAGTCGAAATGGCTGCCGTCGGTCCAGTGCAGGCGGTAGAAGGGCATGACCGGCATCAGATCGACATCGGCCTCCATCCGCTGGCCCGACAGCGCCCACAGCGCCTCGAGACAGGACGGATCGGTGATGACCGTGGGGCCAGCGTCAAACGTGTGGCCATCGCGCTGCCACACATAGGCCCGCCCGCCCGGGCGCTCGCGCGCCTCGAGCACCGTGGTGGCAATGCCTGCCGATTGCAGGCGAATGGCCAGCGCCAACCCGCCAAAGCCCGACCCGATTACCGCTGCGCGTTTCATCGCCTGTCCTTTTGCGGAAGGGCTGCGGGGCGAAGGCACCCCGACCTGATTTCCACCCCTTGCTGCCATGCCATACGGTCAAGCTGCGAAAAAGTCTTTCCCTGCTGGCCAGTTGGCACAAAATATCCCCCGTCCATCAGCCGCCCCCCATGGCCGGCCGGCCCAGATCGGCCAGTGGCAGCCCGCCTCCGGC
>DATMUT010000461.1:0-6288 GCA_035563755.1 Novosphingobium sp. | reverse complement strand
GCGCCCGCACGCTTTATGCCGCCGATGTGATCAGCGCGGCCGAATTGCAGCGGCGCGAGAGCGAATACAGCGTCTCCTCGGCCGAGACGCGGGCTGCGGCCGACCAGCTGCGCCTGCTGGGGCTGAGCGGCTCGGCGCTGGGGCGGCTGGGCGCGCGCGGCGCTGTGGCCTCGGTCTCGCAGGTGACCGCGACGATGAGCGGCGTGGTGGTCGAGCGGCATCTGGCGCTGGGGCAGGTGGTGCAGCCGTCCGACCAGCTTTACGTGGTGGCCGACCTGTCGAAGGTATGGGCCATCGCGCAGGTGCCAGAGCAGCAGGTGCGCCTTGTCCGGCAGGGCGAAAAGGTGACGATCGAGATCCCGGCGCTGGGTGATGCGCAGCGCAGCGGGCGGCTGGTCTTTGTTGGCCATACGGTCGACCCCAAGACGCGCACCGTCCTTATCCGCACCGAACTCGACAATGCCGACGGGCAGCTCAAGCCCTCGATGCTGGCGACCATGCTGGTGCAGGGCGAGGCGCAGCCGCGGCTGGTGGTGCCTGCCTCGGCGGTGGTGCGCGAGGACAATGAGGACCATGTTTTCGTGGCCGAGAATGGCGGGACCAAGGGCGAGGCGCGCTATCGCCTGCGCCGGGTCAGGCTGGGCGATGAGGAGGAGGGGCGCCGCGTCGTTCTCTCGGGCCTGAAGCAGGGCGAGCGGATCGTCGTTGACGGGGCCTTCCACCTCAACACCGAGCGCAACCGGCAGGCCAGCGAGGCGCAATGATCCAGGGCATGATCCGCGCCGCGCTGAACCAGCGGCTGATCGTTGTGGTGGTGGCGTTGGTGCTGCTGGGCTTCGGCTTTGGCGCGGTGCGGCAATTGTCGGTCGACGCCTTTCCCGATGTGACCAACGTGCAGGTGCAGATCGCCACCGAGGCCACCGGGCGCAGCCCCGAGGAGGTCGAGCGCATGGCCACCGTGCCGATCGAGGTGGCCATGACCGGCCTGCCCGGTCTTGAGGAAATGCGCTCGCTCAACAAGCCGGGGCTTTCGCTCATCACGCTGGTCTTTACCGAAAAGACTAGCGTCTATTTCGCCCGCCAGCTGGTGATGGAACGCCTGGCCGAGCTGGGGCCGAAACTGCCCTCTGGCATTGCGCCGGTGCTGGGGCCGGTCTCGACCGGCCTTGGCGAGGTCTATCAGTACACGCTCGAGAACCCGGCCGACAAGGGCCGCGCGCTGAGCGTGGAGGAGCTGACCCGCCGCCGTATCGTGCAGGACTGGGTGGTGCGCCCGCTGCTGCGCTCGACCTCGGGCGTGGCCGAGATCAATTCGCAAGGCGGCTATCCGCGCCAGTATCAGGTGCTGGTCGACCCTGACCGCCTGCGCCACTACAGCGTGAGCGTGGCCGACGTGTTTCAGGCCGTGGCGCGCAACAACGCCAATGCCGGCGGCGGCGTGCTGCCCCGCTTTGCCGAGCAATATCTGATCCGCGGCGTGGGTCTGGTCAAAAACGAGGAGGACCTGCGCGCCATCGTCATCCGCGAGAACGCCAGCCAGCCTATTTACCTGCGCGATGTGGCCGATGTGCAGATTGGCCCCGGCGTGCGCGAGGGCGCCGTTATCAAGAACGGCACCACCGAGGCGGTGGGCGGCGTGGTGATGATGATGGCCGGCGGCAACGCCAAGCAGGTCGTCAGCCGCATCAAGGAGAAGGTGGCCGAGATCAACGCCAAGGGCATGTTGCCCGACGGCCTGCAGATCGTGCCCTATTACGACCGTTCCGACCTTGTCGATGCAGCGCTCCACACCGTCACCAAGGTGCTGATGGAGGGCGTGGTGCTGGTGGTGGTCATCCTGTTCCTGTTTCTGGGCGATCTGCGCTCGTCGGTCATCGTGCTGGCAACGTTGGTGTTGACCCCGCTGCTCACCTTTTTGTGCATGAACCGGCTGGGCATTTCGGCCAATCTCATGTCGCTGGGGGGGCTGGCCATCGCCATCGGCCTCATGGTCGACGGATCGGTGGTGGTGGTCGAAAATGCCTTTGCCCGGCTGGGCGAGGCAGAGGCGCGCGGCCAGCCCAAGGCGCGCATCATTCTCTCGGCCGTGGTCGAGGTGGCAACGCCGGTGATCTTTGGCGTTGGCATCATCATTCTGGTGTTCCTGCCGCTGATGACGCTCGAGGGGATGGAGGGCAAGATGTTTGCCCCGCTGGCCTATACGATCGCCATTGCGCTGGCCATTTCGCTGGTGCTCAGCCTCACGCTCACGCCGGTGCTCTCGACCTATCTGCTGCGCCCCCCCGCGCATGAGGGCGACCACGACACGCGCCTTATCGCCTGGATGAAGGCGCGCTATCTGCGCCTGCTGGGCTGGTCGCTGGCCAACGAGCGCAAGACGGTGATGTGCGCGCTGGGCGGCTTTGTGTTCACGCTGTGCCTGTTTCCCTTCCTCGGCACGGCCTTCATCCCCGAGATGAAGGAAGGCTCGATGGTGCCGGGCATCAACCGGGTGCCCAACATCTCGCTCGACGAGTCGATCCGCATCGAGATGGAGGCGATGCGCCTTGTGATGCAGGTGCCGGGGGTGAAATCGGCGGTGTCGGGCGTGGGGCGCGGTGAAAGCCCGGCCGACCCGCAGGGGCCTAACGAATCGACCCCCATCGTCAGCCTGAAGCCGCGCGAGGAATGGCCCAGCGGCTGGAACCAGGACACCATTGCCGATGCCATGCGCGAGAAGCTGAAAGTCATTCCCGGCATTCAGATCGTGATGGCCCAGCCCATTTCCGACCGGGTGGACGAGATGGTCACGGGCGTGCGCTCCGACATTGCGGTCAAGGTGTTTGGCGATGACCTCGACCAGTTGAAGCAGACCGCCGAGGCGATCGCCCGTGTTGGCCATTCGATGCAGGGCGCCGAGGACATTCGCGTCGAGAAGATCTCGGGCCAGCAATATCTCTCGATCGACATCGATCGGCAGGCGGTGGCGCGTTATGGCCTGAACGTGGCCGATGTGAACGAGCTGATCGAGACGGCTGTGGGCGGCAAGGCGGCCACCGAAATCTTCGAGGGCGAGCGCCGCTTTCCCGCTGTGGTCCGCCTGCCCGCCGCCGACCGCGCCGACCAGCAGGCCATTGCCAACCTGCTGGTTTCAACGCCGGGCGGGGCTGCGGTACGCCTCGCCGACATTGCCGACATCCGCGTGGTTGACGGCCCCGCACAGATCAGCCGCGAGAGCGCGCGCCGTCGTATCGTGGTGGGCATGAACGTGAAGGGGCGCGATCTGGGCGGCTTTGTGGCCGAATTGCAGAAAAAGGTGGGCGCGCAGGTTCGCCTGCCCGAAGGCTACACGCTGGAATGGGGCGGCCAGTTCCAGAACATGGAGCGGGCGATGGGGCATCTGGCCATCATCGTGCCCATTACGGTGGCGGCCATCTTCTTCCTGCTGTTCGTGCTGTTCAATTCGCTGCGCCTGGCAACGCTCATCATCACCGTGCTGCCCTTTGCCTCGATCGGCGGGATTGTCGGCCTGTTCGTCTCGGGCGAGTATCTTTCGGTGCCGGCCTCGGTGGGGTTCATTGCGCTGTGGGGTATTGCGGTGCTGAACGGGGTGGTGCTGGTCAGCTATATCCGCAAGCTGCGCGAGGAGGGCAAGGACCCGCGCGAGGCGGCAAGGCTGGGCGCCACGGCGCGTTTCCGCCCGGTGATGATGACGGCCACCGTTGCGTTGCTGGGGCTGGTGCCGTTCCTGTTCTCGACCGGGCCAGGGTCCGAGGTGCAGCGCCCGCTGGCCATTGTGGTGATTGGCGGGCTGGTTACCTCCACGCTGCTCACGCTGGTGGTGTTGCCCGCCATCTACCGCTTCTTTGACAGCGAACCGCTGGAGGCCTGAGCCATGATCGCCAGTCAGAACATGATCGAGATTCGCGCCGTGATCCGCCCGGCCCGCCTGGAGCCATTGCGCGTGGCCCTGCGGCAGATGCCCCAGTTTCCGGGCATGAGTGTGATCCGCACCGAGGGGTGCAGCGCCTTGTGGGTGGAACAGGCAGAGCCGGCCACGATCAAGCGCGACCTGCTGGATTACACACCCAAGGTGATGGTGGTGATGGTGGCCGACGAGACGGCGGCCGAGGCGCTGTGCGACATCATTCACCGTATCGCGCATACCGGCCGGATGGGCGACGGGCTGATCTGGACCACGCGGGTCGAGCGCTTCATCCGCATTACCGCGCCCGCCGCCTGAACCGCGAGGCCTGTTGGCAAGGCTGCGCATTCCGCTTGCAGCAGGCTGGCGGATAGGGTTATCCATGCGCCCATCCCGCCCGGAGCGGGGCGCCCTTGGCTGATGGGGCGCCCGCGCGGGCTGGTCCTGCCGTTTTTCCATTTGTGCCTTGCGTGCGCCTGCCGCCCCTTGCCCATGGCAGGCGCGCGAGCGCCCCGGCATTTCGATACCCCCCATAATCACAATTCCGGAGAGAATGCCCGATGACCCTGCGCCCTCCTGTAACATTGAGCCGTCGTGACATGGCGCGCACACTGGCCGCCGCCGGCGCTGCCGGGCTTGTTTTTGACAGCGCTAACACGCTGGCGGCGCCGGCTTCCGGCGCGACCGCAGCCTTTCCGGCCGGCTTCCGCTGGGGCTGCGCCACGGCCAGTTATCAGATCGAGGGGGCGGTAAAGGAAGGCGGCCGCGGCCCGACGATCTGGGACACGTTCAGCCATACGCCAGGCAAGGTGGCGGGCGGCGCCAATGGCGACATCGCCTGCGACAGCTACCACCGCTATGGCGAGGACATCGCGCTGATGAAGGCGCTGGGCGTGTCGACCTATCGCCTGTCCATCGCTTGGTCGCGCATTTTTCCCGAAGGGCGGGGCAAACTCAATCAGGCAGGCCTTGATTACTACAACCGGGTGATCGACGCGCTGCTGGCCGCCGGCATCGAGCCATATGTCACCCTGTTCCACTGGGATTTGCCGCAGGCGCTGCCCGGCGGCTGGCAGAACCGCGATACGGCCCATGCCTTTGCCGATTATGCTGGCGTCATGGCGCGCGCGCTGGGCGACCGTGTGGGCCGGTTCATGACGGTGAATGAACTGCGCTGCTTTACCGATCTGGGTCACAGCGTTGGCATTCACGCGCCCGGCCTGCAATTGCCCCCGCGCGCGGCCAATCAGGTGCGCCACCACGGCATTCTGGCGCATGGTCTGGGCGTGCAGGCGGTGCGCGCCCATGCGCCCCGCCCGGTCGAGGTGGGGCTGGCCGACAACACCGTGTTCTATGTGCCCGCCATCGAGACGCCCGAGCACATCGAGGCGGCCAAGCGCGCCACGCGCGAGCGCAATGCCATGTTCCTGACCGCGATCATGGAGGGGCGCTACATCGACAGCTATCTGGCCGAGACCGGCGCGGACGCACCCCGCGTCGAGGCGGGCGACTTTGCCGCCATCGCCAGCCCGCTCGATTTCGTGGCGATCAATGTCTACGCGCCCGAATGGGCCCGCGCGGCCGACAATGCCCGTGGCTACGAGGTGATCCCCCACATCCCGTCCTCGCCGCGCATGGCCTCGCCGTGGCTGGTGGTAGGGCCAGAGGTTGCCTATTGGGGCGTGCGGCAGGTGAGCGAATTGTGGGGGCCAAAGGCGATCTACATCTCGGAAAACGGCGCTTCGGCCGATGATCCGGTGCAGAACGGCCGTGTCGATGACGTCGACCGCATCATGTATCTGCGCAACTATCTGGGCCAGTTTCGCCGGGCGATTGCCGATGGCTACCCCTTGCGCGGCTATTTCCTGTGGAGCCTGATGGACAATTTCGAGTGGGCCGATGGCTACACCAAGCGTTTTGGCATCCACCACGTTGATTTCGCCACGCAAAAGCGCACGCCCAAGCTGAGCGCGGCCTGGTATCGCGAGGTGATCCGCCGCAACGCCTTGGTGTAATCCCCGCGTGCTGGCGGGTGTCAGCCGGCGCCCGCCAGCCCCAGCGCCACGGCGCTGGCCAGCACCATGGGGATCAGCACGGTAAGCAGCAGGGCGAATTGCCCGCCGCCCGCCAGCCCCACCGCCAGCGCCGGCCCCAGCAGCGAGGGCACCGTATTGGCCAGGTTCTGCAGGCCCAGATCGCGCCCCCTGTGCCGGGCCGAGGGCAGCGCCTGCACCAGCAGCGCCGAGTGCAGTGCCAGAAACACATAGGTCGCCACCGCGAAGAGCACATAGCCCAGTGCCGCGCTCCACCAGCCGTGGGCAAGGCGCATGGCCAGCAGGCCAAAGGCGGCGGCCAGCACCGCCCCTTGCGCCAACAGGCGCCGG
>DATMUT010000460.1:0-2401 GCA_035563755.1 Novosphingobium sp. | reverse complement strand
TGGGGCAGGAGAGCGGCCGGGCGCAATCGACTTCACGCAATTTTCGTGTCAGCCATTCAGAACGCTTGTGAAAGACGTCCCGAGTGGCCTAGCGTGGCGCTGGAGGATAGGCGTATCGGCAAGGACCGTCACCAACAGGCGGGGCCGGGCTGGCAGGCCG
Source organism: Novosphingobium sp. (assembly GCA_035563755.1). GTDB lineage: Bacteria > Pseudomonadota > Alphaproteobacteria > Sphingomonadales > Sphingomonadaceae > Novosphingobium. The sequence goes on along the minus strand of DATMUT010000460.1, from coordinate 2,241 downwards.
GGCGGAGAGGCGAGGTTCGCATTTGCGGCCGATGTGCCCCCTTGATCGGGGTGCACGGCGCGCGCTGACATGGGGAGTTTCGTCCTTGAGCAAGAGTGAAAGCCAACAGGCCACGTCGCCGGCCGGGCAGGCTGGTGCTGTCTCGGAAATCAATGCGTTGATCCTGGACGTGCTGCGCCACCGCGTGGGCAAGGACGAGCGGGCGGCCAAGCCGCACGACTGGTTCGAGTCAGCTGTACTGGCGCTGCGCGACAAGATCATCGACCGCTGGTTCGAATCGACCCGCGAGACCTATGAGAGCGGCGGCAAGCGCGTCTACTACCTCAGCCTCGAGTTCCTGATCGGGCGGCTGATGCGCGATGCGCTCTCGAACATGGGCCTCACGCGCGAAATGTCGGCGGCCCTGCGCGACCATGGTTTCGATCTGGCGCAACTCGAAGAGCTCGAGCCTGACGCGGCGCTGGGCAACGGGGGCCTGGGGCGGCTGGCGGCCTGCTTCATGGAGAGCCTGGCCAGCCTTGGCATCCCGGCCTATGGCTATGGCATACGCTATGTGAATGGCATGTTCCGCCAGCGCATCGACGATGGCTGGCAGGTCGAGCTGCCCGAGACATGGCTGGCGCATGGCAACCCGTGGGAGTTCGATCGCCGCGAAAGCGCCTATCGCGTGGGCTTTGGCGGCGAGGTGGCCGAGACCGCCACCGGCGTTACCTGGCACCCCCACGAGCAGGTCGAGGCCAGCGCGGTCGACACGCCGGTGGTGGGCTGGCGCGGCAAACGGGTGAACACGCTGCGCCTGTGGACGGCATGGGCGCTCGATCCGCTGCGGCTCGACGCGTTTAACGCGGGCGACCATGCCGGGGCGCTGGCCGATCAGGTCAAGGCCGACAGTCTGGTGCGCGTGCTCTATCCGGCCGACAGCAGCCCGGCCGGGCAGGAGCTGCGGCTGCGGCAGGAGTATTTCTTCTCGAGCGCCTCGATCCAGGACATTTTGCGCCGCCACATGCAGTATCATGGCGACGTGCGCACCCTGCCCGACAAGGCCGCAATCCAGCTCAACGACACGCACCCCAGCGTGGCCGTGGCCGAGCTGATGCGCCTGCTGATCGACGTGCATGGCCTTGAGTTTGACGAGGCATGGGACATTACCAAGCGCACCATTGCCTATACCAACCACACCCTGCTGCCCGAGGCGCTGGAAAGCTGGCCGCTGCCCCTGTTCGAGCGGTTGCTGCCGCGCCACATGCAGATCGTCTATGCCATCAACAGCCGCGTGCTGCGCGAGGCGCGCCGCGCCGGCATGAGCGACCAGCAAATCGCCGCGATCAGCCTGATTGACGAGCATGGCGAGCGGCGTGTGCGCATGGCCAATCTGGCCTTTGTGGGCGCGCACAGCGTCAATGGCGTGGCGGCGCTCCACACCGAGCTGATGAAGTCGACCGTGTTTGCCGACCTGCACAAGCTCTATCCCACGCGGATCAACAACAAGACCAACGGCGTGACCCCGCGCCGCTGGCTGCAGCAGTGCAACCCGGGCCTGACCAAGGCCATCCGCGAGGCGATTGGCGACGATTTCCTTGACGATGCCCAGAAGCTGGGCGCGCTCAACGCCTTTGCCGACGATGCCCAGTTTGGCGAGCGTATCGCCGAGGTGAAGCGCGCCAACAAGGTGGCGCTGTCGAACCACATCAAGCAGCTGATGAACATCCGCCTCGACCCCGATGCGCTGTTCGACGTGCAGATCAAGCGCATCCACGAATACAAGCGCCAGCTGCTCAACCTGATCGAGACGGTGGCCCTGTACGACCAGATCCGCAGCCACCCCGAGCGCGACTGGGTGCCGCGCGTCAAGATCTTTGGCGGCAAGGCCGCGCCCAGCTATCACAACGCCAAGCTGGTCATCAAACTGGCCAACGACATCGCCCGGCGGGTGAACTCCGACCCCAGCGTGGGCGGGCTGCTCAAGGTGGTGTTCGTGCCCAACTACAACGTCTCGTTTGCCGAGCGGCTGATCCCGGCGGCCGACCTGTCCGAGCAGATCAGCACGGCCGGCATGGAAGCATCGGGCACGGGCAACATGAAGTTCGCGCTCAATGGCGCGCTCACCATCGGCACGCTCGATGGCGCCAATGTCGAGATCAAGGACCATGTGGGCGACGAGAACATCGTCATCTTTGGCCTGACCGCCGACGAGGTGAACGAGAAGCGCGCTAACGGCTACAACCCGCGCGAGGTGATCGA
>DATMUT010000459.1:0-2157 GCA_035563755.1 Novosphingobium sp. | reverse complement strand
TCAGCGCCAGCGACCAGCGCTCCAGCCAGTCTATGCCATCGGCGCCGGCATAGGTGTCGGCGGCCTGATAGGCCGGATCGCGCATCGCCTGATCGAGCGGCACCGCTTTCAGGTTCGCCCGCTTCAGCATCCGCGCCAGATCATCCACACAATCGGCATTGAGCCGCGCCCCGTGCAGCAGCATGACATAGGCAATATCGCGCCCCACCACCGCATGGGCCGCCTCGCGATACCAGTCGATCATCCGCGCGGTGTAGGCCAGATAGGCGCGGCGGATCTGGCGGGCGCGGGCCTTGTTGCCGTGCAGCACGGCATCGTCATAGGGCTCGGCAAATTCCCAGTCGTTGGCGTTCATCGTCACCGGCGCCACGCCATAGCCATGGGCGGCCAGCCAGCCATCGATCGCATCGCGGGTGGCAGCGGTGGCCCCGGTTTCCAGATAGGGGTGGCGATACCAGCGCAGCTGCCCGCCGCGCGCTGCCAGCAGGCCGCGCGTCACCACCTCGCCGCGGGCGATATCCTGCGTATAGGCATCGGCGCCCAGCGCATTGGGCGAGCCATGGCTGTAGCTGTGGTTGCCAAGGTCGAAGCCGGCATCCAGCCATTGCGCCAGAATGCGCGTGAGGCGCGCCTTGTCGCCCGCCTTCAGCCCGTCGTCATCCAGCTTGCCTTCCACCACGAAGCCGGTGGCCGGCAGGCGGTGGCGCACCAGCCCCTTGCGCAGCCGGCCGATGAACCTTTCGACATCGCCGGTGTCGGTGGAAAAGGTGAGCGCGGGCAGATCGTCAAAGGTCAGCGCCACCTGGCCGGCGGGCGGAGCCATGCGCGCCGCAGCCGGCGTGGCCCCGGCCATCGCCCAGCCCCCCGCCAGGGCGGCAAGGGCGGCCGCCAGCGTCCGGAATTTGCGGCCCCTCACTTACAGCGGATCCTGCGCGACGATCACCTCGTCGGTGCTGGTGCGCTGGGTGGTGTGCAGCTGGCGGGGCTGGGCAAAGCTGGCCAGCACCGGCTCGTCGCGGGCATACAGGTCGTTGAAGATCGACATCTGCCCGTTCACATCGCGCCCCACGGTGAAATAGGTGAGATAGACAGGGAAGGTGCGCGTCATCACCACGCGGGCATATTTGCCGGCCTTATACAGTTCCACCGCGCGTTCCGGGGTGGCGCCGGCGCCCATCATCGCCATCGTCATGCCCAGTTCCACCGCGCGCTCGGTGCGCACGCAGCCATGCGAGAAGGCGCGCACCGGCTGGTTGAACAGCGCCTTTTCGGGCGTGTCGTGCAGGTAGATGGCATGGGGGTTGGGCATGTCGATCTTCATCTGCCCCAGCGAATTGTTGGGGCCGGGCTGCTGCACGATGGTCACCCCGCCATCGGGGTTCTCGATCAGCTTGTAGCCGGGGCGCGGGTGGGCGCGCAGCTTGTCGGCCAGGCCCTCATGGTCGATGATCGACTGCGGCACCGTCCAGGTGGGGTTGAACACCACCGCCTGCACGCGCTCGGCCAACTGGGGCGTGGCGGTGCGGCCGGGCTTGCCAACGATCGTCTTGTAGGTGCGCACCACCTGGAAATAGCGCATCAGCCGCAGCTGGAATTCGGGCACATTGGCGAGGAGATAATTCTGCCCGCCCTGCGCCAGATCGCGCGGCAACCAGCGCCAGCGATCCATGTTGACGCGGATGAGCGAGCGGCGGCGCCGGTCGGTGGGCGAGATGGTGGCCAGCGCATCGCGCAGCGCGGCATAATCGGGATAGGTGGGATCAAGGCTGGCCAGCACGCCGGGCACGTCATGCGTGGTCAGCGCCTGGGCCAGCAGGTCCTTCGTCGGCAGCAGATCCTGATCGGGATCGATGGCAAACCACTGCACCCGCGCGGGCCAGGGGGTGCGCCCGTCGCGCAGGTCCTCGGCCAGCCAGTCGAAGCTGCGGCTGGCCTGCTGGTCGAGCGCGGGGCCCATGCCGGCCGCGATCGCCGCGCGCAGCGCCTCGGGCTGGTAATCGTTGGGGAACAGGCCTTCCTTGTCGATCCCCTCGATCGTCTCCAGCAGGGCCGTCGCATCGGCCACGTTCCATTGCGCCACCGGCTCTTCCACCGGCACGGGCGCGGCCGACACCGGCTGCGTGCCCGGCGCCAGCGGGAAGGCGGCGTCAAACGCCT
>DATMUT010000458.1:0-3384 GCA_035563755.1 Novosphingobium sp. | reverse complement strand
AATTCGCGCTGGGCGTCGAGCCGCTGGCGCTGATGCGTTCGGCCATGGAGCTGTGCCACCGGGTGACGGTGGCGCAGGTGGGCAAGGGCGATGCGCGCGCCATCTCGGACGAGGAGCGCAAGGCGATCGAGGGCTGGGCGCAGGAGTTGTCGGCCGGGCAGCTGCATCGCCTGTGGCAATTGCTGCTCAAGGGCCATGACGAGGTGCGCGTGGCGCCAGACCCGCTGGCCGCTGCCGAAATGGCGCTGCTGCGCTGTTTGCACGCCGCCGAAATGCCCGACCCGGGCCAGTTGGTGAAGCGTATCGAGGCGGCGGTGGCCTCGGGCGCGCTGGCGGCCAGCTCGGCTGGTGGCGGGGCTGGGGCCGAGGGCGGCGCAGCGCCGGGCGCGCGGGCCATGCATATGCCCGGCCCCGACTGGGCGCAGCTGGTCGAGAAGGTGAGCGCGCGGCATGTGCGCATTGGCCAGGTCATGCACGACTGGATGCAGGTGGTCGAATTGCGCGCCGGGCTGCTGCGCTACACTTTTGCCGCCGGCTATTCCGAGGATTGCGCCCGCGAACTGGCCCGCGTGCTCGAGGAGGTGACCGGGCAGGAGTGGCAGACCGAGCATGTTGCTGGCGCCAGCGCCCTCCAGCCCACCTTGCGCCAACTGGCCGATGGCCGCCGCGCCGACGAGGACGCCGCCATGCGCCGCTCGCCGCTGGTCGAGGCGGCGCTGGCCGCTTTCCCCGAGGCGCAGTTCATTCAGGACGATACTGCGGCAGGCGGCTATGACCGCGGCCGCGCAAACCGGAGCCGATAGATGAAATCGATGGAAGAGATGATCCAGGCAGCCCAGCAGGCCGCCGAAACGATCCAGAAGCAGATGAACGAGGCGCAGGCCAAGCTCGACTCGCTTCAGGTTGAGGGCGCTGCCGGCGGCGGTCTGGTCAAGATCCGCGCCAGCGCCAAGGGCCGCGTCATTGGCGTTGCCATCGACGAGAGCCTGCTGGCCCCCTCGGAAAAGGGTATGCTCGAGGATCTGGTCGCGGCTGCCTTTAATGATGCGCGGGCCAAGGCCGACGAAGTGGCCGGGGCCGAGCTGGCCAAGGCGCAGAGCGGCATGGGCCTGCCGCCGGGCTTCAAGCTGCCGTTCTGACCCATGGGTGTGGGTGGCTGGCGCGGCGCGCGGCGGCCACCTTGTACCCTTTTTGGATCGCGCCGGGCGCGTTTGATCCACAATCGCGCGCCAAAGGCCCATTGCAGTCGGGCGTGGGCCACCCCATATCCTGTATCAACAAGGCGGCCGGCCGTTTTGGGTTTGGCCTGCGGCGCATCTGGCGCCTGGATGGATGGATATGAACGAGAACGCATTGCCCCTGCTGCCGCTGCGCGACATTGTTGTGTTTCCCGGCATGGTGGTCCCGCTGTTCGTGGGCCGCGAGAAATCGGTTTCGGCGCTCGAGGCGGCGATGGCCGGCAACAAGGATATATTCCTGCTCGCGCAGCTCGACCCTGGCTGCGACGATCCGCATGCCGATGATCTGTATGACGTGGGCGTGATCGCCACCGTGCTGCAATTGCTCAAGCTGCCCGATGGCACCGTGCGTGTGCTGGTCGAGGGGCAGAGCAGGGCGCGGCTGCAGCAGATCATCGAGGAAGAGGACATGCTGCGCGGCGAGGTCGAACTCGTGCCGCCGCAGGAGGTCGAGGGCACCGAGGCCGAGGCGATGATGCGCAGCGTCGTCGACCAGTTCAACGAATATGCCAAGCTGAACAAGAAGCTCTCGCAGGATGCGGGCGACCAGCTGACCGACATCGACGATGCCTCGAAGCTGGCTGACTCGGTGGCGGCGCATATCAGCGCCAAGGTGGCCGACAAGCAGGCGCTTTTGTCCGAGAGCGATCCGCTCAAGCGGCTCGAGATGGTCTATGGCTTCATGGAAGGCGAGCTGGGCGTGCTCCAGGTCGAGCGGCGCATTCGCGGCCGCGTGAAGCGCCAGATGGAAAAGACCCAGCGCGAATATTACCTCAACGAGCAGTTGAAGGCGATCCAGAGCGAGCTGGGCGGCGGCGACGAGGGCGAAGTCAACGAGATCGCCGAGCTGACCGAGAAGATCGCCAAGCTCAAGCTGAGCAAGGAGGCGCGCGCCAAGGCCGAGGCCGAGGTGAAGAAGCTGCGCACCATGCAGCCGATGAGCGCCGAGGCGACGGTCGTGCGCAATTACCTCGATGTGCTGTTGGGCCTGCCCTGGGGCAAGAAGAGCAAGCTGAAGAAGGACATTGGCGCGGCGCAGGCCGTGCTCGATGCCGATCACTATGCGCTCGACAAGGTCAAGGACCGCATCATCGAGTATCTGGCGGTGCAGGCGCGCACCAACAAGCTGAAAGGTCCGATCCTGTGTCTGGTCGGCCCGCCGGGCGTGGGCAAGACCTCGCTGGGCAAGAGCATTGCCAAGGCGACGGGGCGCGAGTTCATCCGCCAGTCGCTGGGCGGCGTGCGCGACGAGGCCGAGATCCGGGGCCACAGGCGCACCTATATCGGCTCGATGCCGGGCAAGATCGTCTCGAACCTGAAGAAGGCTGGCGCGGCCAACCCGCTGTTCCTGCTCGACGAGATTGACAAGCTGGGTCAGGACTTCCGCGGCGATCCGGCCTCGGCGCTGCTCGAGGTGCTCGACCCTGAACAGAACGCCAAGTTCCAGGACCATTATCTGGAGCTGGACATCGACCTGTCGGACATCATGTTTGTCTGCACGGCCAACAGCCTCAACCTGCCGCAGCCGCTGCTCGACCGTATGGAGATCATCCGGCTCGAGGGGTACACCGAGGATGAGAAGGTCGAGATCGCGACGCGCCATCTGGTGGCCAAGCAGATCGAGGCGCATGGGCTGAAGAAGGGCGAGTTCACCCTGACCGAGCCGGCGCTGCGCGACCTGATCCGCTATTACACCCGCGAAGCCGGCGTGCGCACGCTCGAGCGCGAGGTGGCGCGGCTGGCCCGCAAGAGCCTGCGCGCGATCCTCGAGGGCAAGGAAAAGGCGGTTACTATTACGCCCGAAAACCTGGCCGATTATGCGGGCGTCCGCAAATTCCGCCATGGCGTTTCGGACGAGGAGAACCAGATCGGTGCCGTCACTGGCCTGGCCTGGACCGAAGTGGGCGGCGAATTGCTGACCATCGAGAGCGTGACGGTGCCCGGCAAGGGCGCGGTAAAGACCACGGGCAAGCTGGGCGAGGTGATGAGCGAGAGCGTGCAGATGGCGTTCAGCTTCGTCAAGGCCCGCGCGCCCGCTTATGGCATCAAGCCCTCGATCTTCAACCGCAAGGACCTGCACATCCACTTGCCCGAGGGCGCCGTGCCCAAGGATGGCCCGAGCGCCGGTATCGGCATGGTGACGGCG
>DATMUT010000457.1:0-8066 GCA_035563755.1 Novosphingobium sp. | reverse complement strand
CCCCGCCACCCCGCAGCGCCCGCGCCCACCGCGCTGGTGCCGCCCGCGCACCGCCTGCCGCCGCCTTCGGCCCATGTGCAAAGCCTGCCGGGCCTCGAAGGGGTGATCGGCGCGGATGCGCGCGCATTGACGGCCCTTTTCGGCAAGCCGCGCCTCGACGTGATGGAGGGCGACGCGCGCAAGCTGCAATTCACCGGCACGGCCTGCGTGCTCGATGTCTACCTCTATCCGGCCGAGGGCGGGGGCGAGCAGCGCGCGACCTATGTTGACGCCCGCCGCGCCACCGACGCGCGCGATGTCGACCGGGCGGCCTGCGTGGCGGCGCTGCGGCGCAAATAGGCGCGCGCGCCCTTCCCTTGCGCCTGTGCCTTCATACCAATTGCGACAGGATGTTACCTATCTTTCCCTAGTCTTGCCGGCCGGTTCAGCCAGCGGTCAGGCGCTCGGCGCCATCTGCCTTGACGGGCCGACGACGAGAGAAGGATGCCGCCATGACCTCGCTGATCCGCCGCATTGCCGCGCGTGCCGGTTTTGCCGCCGCGCCCCGCGCAAGGCATGCCGAACCGGCGCCGCGCATCAGCGCCGATGATGCCGACGCGCTGCTGGCCATCGATGCCGACCTGAGCGCGCCCGCGCCTGAATGGATCGAATTTGTGGGCGAAACGGTCTCGACCTGGCTGGTCGAGCAAACCGCGCCTCATGGCGAGGTGGACGCCGAAAAGACCCGCTGGCTGCTCGACCGGGTCGACCGCGATGGCCATGTGCGCTCGGCGGCGGCGCTGGTGCTGTTGCAGCGCTGCTGCATCAAGGCGCGCCATGTCTCGGCCGAGCTGCGCCAGTATCTGGGCATTCAGGAGGCACGCCTGCGCGACACGCGCGGCTGATGCCTCCTGCCTTGCCCGGCTTCACCTCAGATCGTGAAGCTCTCGCCGCAGCCGCAGCTGCCCTTGGCGTTGGGGTTGTTGAACACGAAACCGGCGGTGAAATCATCCTCCACCCAGTCCATCGTGCTGCCCACCAAATAGAGCACGCTGGCGCCATCGATGAAGAAGGTGCCGCCCGGCGTTTCGATGCGCTCGTCCATCGGGTTGGCCTCGCTCACATAGTCGACCGAGTAAGCCAGACCCGAGCAGCCCCGGCGCGGCGTCGACAGCTTGACGCCGATCGACCCTTCGGGCGCGCTGGCCATCAGATGGGCCACGCGCTGCTCGGCGCTGGGCGTCAGGGTGACGGCGGCCGGACGTGGCTTGCGTGCAGGCTTGGCGGCAACGTCGCTCATCACAGCATCCCCAGTTCGAGGCGGGCCTCGTCGCTCATCTTGGCCGGGTCCCACGGCGGATCCCACACCAGCGTCACTTCGCAATCGCGAACGCCTGGCACCGAACCGACGCGCAGTTCGACCTCGCCGGGCATGGATTCGGCCACCGGGCAATGCGGCGTCGTCAGCGTCATGGTGATCGCGGCCGATCCCTCGTCGCTGATGTCGACGCCATAGATCAGGCCCAGATCATACAGGTTCACCGGGATCTCGGGGTCGTAAATGTCGCGCAAGGCGTTGATGACCGCCTCGTACAGGTCGCCGCCCGGGGCGTTGCTGGCAACGCCTGCCGGCTTCTGGCTCAAAAAGCCTTCGAGGTAGTCCTTCTTGCGCTCCAGCTTGTCGCCGGCGGTCTCGGGCGCGGCGGCATCCTCCACGCGGGCGCGCGGGGGCGTGGGGGCCGCATCCACTTCCTCGACGGTGAAGCGGGGGGTGTCGGGGGTCGTCTCAGTCATTAGGCGAAGATCCTCTTCGTCCGCTCGATGCCACGCAGCAGGGCGGCAATGTCCGTTTCGTCGCTATACAGGCCAAAGCTGGCGCGGGCCGTGGCCGGCACGCCAAGGTGGTCCATCAGGGGCTGGGCGCAATGGTGGCCGGCGCGAATGGCCACGCCTTCCTCGTCCAATATGGTGCCCAGGTCGTGCGGATGCACCCCCTCCATCGTGAAAGACACGATGCCGGCGCTGTGCTCGGGGCCAAACAGGGTGATCGAGTTCATCGCCGAGAGTTCGCCGCGCAGCGTGTCGACCAGCCGGGCCTCGTGCGCGTGGATCGCGGGCAACCCGATCGCCTCGACATAGTCGATGGCCGCCGCCAGCCCGATCGCCTCGATAATCATCGGCGTGCCCGCCTCGAAGCGCTGGGGCGGCGGGGCGTAAGTGGTGCGCTCAAAGGTCACGCGGTCGATCATCGCGCCGCCGCCCTGCCAGGGGGCCATCGCATCGAGAATCTCGGCCCGCGCCCACAAGGCGCCGATGCCGGTCGGCCCATAGAGCTTGTGCGCTGAAAAAGCGTAGAAATCGACGCCCAGCGCCGCCACATCGACCGGCAGGCGCGGCACCGCCTGGCAACCGTCGATCAGGATCTTCGCGCCCACGCCATGAGCCAGACGCACCGCCTGTTCCACGTGAAGCACGCTGCCCAGCACGTTCGAGACATGCGCCAGCGCGACCAGCTTGTGCGCGGGCGTCAACATGCGCTCGGCGGCGGCAAGGTCGATCTGGCCGTCAGCCGTCAGCGGGCACACGTCGATCTCGATACCGATGGCATCGCGCAGCAATTGCCACGGCACGATGTTCGAATGATGCTCGAGCGTCGAGATCAGGATGCGGTCGCCCGCCTTCAGATGCACCCGGCCCCAGCTGTGCGCGACAAGGTTGATCGCCTCGGTCGCGCCGCGGGTGAAGACGATCTCGCCCTCTTGGCCGCCCAGAAACGCCGCCACGCGCCGCCGCGCCGCCTCGAAGGCCAGCGTCATGTTGGCGCTGCGGGCGTATACGCCGCGGTGCACGGTGGCATAATCGGCGCCCATCGCGCGCACGGTGGCATCGATCACGGCTTGCGGCTTTTGCGCGGTCGCGCCCGAATCCAGATAGTGCCAGTCGCCCGCCAGCCCCGGAAAGTCGGCGCGGATTTTGGCCATGTCCAATCCTGCCACAGCCGTGCTCACAGCATCGCCTCCAGCGCGGCCTGAGCCATGCTGCGCAGATGGTCCTCGTCGCCCGCGCCATCAAAGGCCTCGGCCACAAAAGCCTGCAGCATCAGCGCCTTGGCCCGTGCCGGCTCGATACCGCGCGCGGCCAGATAGAACAGGCCGTTCTTGTCCAGCTCGCCCACGGCGCAGCCATGCGCGCATTTCACGTCATCAGCGTGGATTTCCAGCTCGGGCCGGGCATTGGCCTGCGCCGTGCGGTCCAGCAGCATCGCGCGGACCGACTGTTCGCCATCGGTGCCATCGGCGCCCTTGGCCACATAGACCTTGCCCAGATAGGAGGCCGTCGCCATGCCGCCCGCCACGCTGCGCACCATCTGGCGGCTGGTGGCGTTGGGTTCCATATGGCGCACGGTGGTCACGATCTCGGCGGTGCCCTGCCCCGATGCCAGCTGCACCGCGCCCAGCGTCAGGTCGGCGCCCTCGTGCAGGATCGCCTCGACCTCGACGCGGCCATAGGCATCGCCGGTGTTCAGGATATGCAGCGCCGCGCTGGCCCCTGCCTCGAGCGTGAGGCGCAGTTGCGTGACGCCCCCGCCCGTCTGCACGATGGCGCGCGCATAGGTGCCGCCCGCCGCAACGGTCAGGTCCTCGGCCTCGGGCAACGGCCACAGCTTTTCCAGCGCGGCAAGGTCGGCATAGCGCCAGTCCTCGCTCTTGCGCGTGGGCAGGGTTGCAGTGTCGGTCACGCCGCCTGCCCTTCCACTGCCTCGTAGCCATGCTCCTCGAGCTGATGCGCCAGCTCCGGCCCGCCCGATTTGACGATGCGGCCGCCGGCCAGCACATGCACGAAGTCGGGCTTCACATAGTCCAGCAGGCGCTGATAGTGCGTGATCAGCAGCACCGCCTTGTCGGGCTTGCGCATGATGGCGTTGATGCCCTCCCCGCAGATGCGCAGCGCATCGATGTCGAGGCCGGAGTCGGTCTCGTCCAGGATCGCCAGCTTGGGGTCGAGAATGCCCATCTGCACCATCTCGGCGCGCTTCTTCTCGCCGCCCGAGAAGCCCACGTTGACCGGGCGCTTGAGCATTTCCATGTCCATGCGCAGCAGGCCGGCCTTTTCCTTGTCCAGCTTCAGGAACTCGCCGCCCGACAGGGGGGGCAGGTCGTGGAACTTGCGCTGGCTGTTCAGCGCCTCGCGCAGGAACTGCAGGTTCGACACGCCCGGGATCTCGACCGGATACTGAAAGCCCAGGAACAGGCCCGATGCCGCGCGCTCGTGCGGATCGAGGGCGAACAGGTCCTGCCCGTTGAAGGTAGCGGACCCTTCCGTCACTTCATAGCCCGGACGCCCGCCCAGCACATAGCCGGTGGTCGACTTGCCGGCGCCATTCGGCCCCATGATCGCGTGCACTTCGCCCGCGTTGATGGTCAGGTTCAGCCCCTTGAGGATCGGCTTGTCGGCGACCGAGGCGTGGAGGTTTTCAATTTTCAGCATCAGCCGACACTTCCTTCAAGACTAATTCCCAGCAGCTTCTGCGCCTCGACGGCAAATTCCATCGGCAGCTGCTGCAGCACTTCCTTGGCAAAACCATTCACAATCAGCGCCACCGCCGCTTCCTGATCCAGCCCCCGCTGCATGGCGTAGAACAGCTGGTCGTCGGAAATCTTGCTGGTGGTGGCTTCGTGCTCGATGGTGGCGGTGGGGTTGCGCACCTCGATATAGGGCACGGTGTGCGCGCCGCATTCCTTGCCCAGCAGCAGGCTGTCGCATTGGGTGAAGTTGCGCACGCCCTCGGCGTTCGCGCCCACGCGCACCAGGCCGCGATAGGTGTTCTGCGACTTGCCGGCGCTGATGCCCTTGCTCACGATGGTCGAGCGGCTGCCCTTGCCATTGTGGATCATCTTGGTGCCGGTATCGGCCTGCTGGTAATTGTTGGTCACGGCCACCGAGTAGAACTCGCCCACCGAATCCTCGCCGTTCAGCACGCAGGAAGGGTACTTCCAGGTGACGGCGCTGCCGGTTTCCACCTGGGTCCAGCTCACCTTGCTGCGCTTGCCCTGGCACAGCGCGCGCTTGGTGACGAAATTGTAGATACCGCCCCGCCCTTGCGCGTCACCGGGATACCAGTTCTGCACGGTCGAGTACTTGATCTCGGCATCGTCCAGCGCGACCAGCTCGACAACGGCCGCGTGCAACTGGTTCTCGTCACGCTGGGGCGCGGTGCAGCCCTCGAGGTAGGACACATAGGCGCCCTTGTCGCACACGATCAGCGTGCGCTCGAACTGGCCGGTGTTTTCCGCGTTGATGCGGAAATAGGTGCTCAGTTCCATCGGGCAGCGCACACCCTCGGGCACGTAGACGAAGGTGCCGTCGGAAAAGACCGCGCAGTTCAGGGCGGCAAAGAAATTGTCCTGCACCGGCACGACGCGGCCCAGCCACTTCTTCACCAGCTCGGGATATTCGCGGATCGCCTCGCTGATCGAGCGGAAGATGACGCCCGCCGCTTCCAGCTCCTTGCGGAAGGTGGTGGCCACCGAGACGCTGTCGAACACCGCGTCGACCGCGATCTTGCGCGCGCCCTCAACGCCGGCCAGCACCGCCTGCTCGGCCAGCGGAATGCCCAGCTTCTCGTAAACCTTGAGGATCTCGGGATCGACCTCGTCGAGCGACTTGGGGCCGTCCTTCTTCTTGGGCGCGGCCCAGTAATAGGCGTCCTGATAGTCGATCGGCGGAATGTTCAGCTTGGCCCAGTCGGGCATGGGCATGGTCTGCCACAGTCGGAACGCCTTCAGGCGCCACTCCAGCATCCACTCCGGCTCTTCCTTCTTGGCCGAAATGAAGCGCACCGTATCCTCGGACAGGCCCTTGGGGCCATATTCCTGCTCGATATCGGCAACCCAGCCGTGCTCGTACTCGGCCACCTTTGCGGCAGCCTCGCGCGCGGCCTGATCCTTGATCTCGGTTTCGACCTGTTCGCTCATTGCACTTCTTCCATCATATCCTGTGCGGCCGGGCCTGCCGGCGGATGCGCCGCCGCCGCCAACCGGCTCAAAGAGACGCCCGCCAGCGCGCCGCGCACCGCCTCGTTCACCAGCGGCCAGTGGGGGCGCACGCTGCACCCCTGCTCGAGCGCGCAATCATGCTTGGCCTGGTCGACGCAGGCCGTAAGGGCAATCGGCCCCTCGACCGCCTCAACAATGTCGGCCAGGCTGATCGCGGCGGCAGGGCGCGCCAGGCGCAAGCCGCCCCCCACACCCCGCGTCGAGCGCAAAAGCCCGGCCACCACCAGTCGGCTCACCAGCTTTTGCACTGTGGGCGCCGGCAGGCCGGTTTCGCGCGCCAGCTGGCCGGCATTCGCCGGGCACAGGCGGCGCCCGTCGGGGCCGGTCGTGCCTGCGCCGCAATGGCGCGCGGCGGCCACCATTGCCACCACCGCGTAATCGGCCATGCTCGACAGGCGCATCGCGCCGCCTCCTTTGCGACGAATCGGGGCGTTTGCGGCCCCGGGGGCTAAATCGGATCAAATCCTTCTGATTTCGCCCTAGGCCGATTGCCCGCGCAAGGCAACGGCCCTTGGCGCAAAAATCACCATGCCGGCGGATAGGAAAAACTGTGCCCGCGCCGGCACGCACGCGCCCTTGAAAACAGGGCCCCGACAAAGCGCGTTAAAAAAGGCGACGCCCCCCCTGGAGACGCCGCCTAAGTGTCCAGAACTCGGTGCTTGGAACAGCCACGAGCCCTTCGGGTCGCAAGGCAACCCTAAGCAGAGATGCGTGGGAAAAAATTGTAAGGAACCGCCATTTCCGCAGCTGCGAATGGGTCGCAAACCGCGCATTTCCGCCATATTTACCGCAAATGTGCGGTTTCATGGCAAAGTCTGCGGCCAGTCCCGAAACGGGGCATTCATGGCGCCCTCGCCCGGGTCGAAAATCTTGCCGTCCGGCCACGTGCAACAGGGGTATTAGCGCCTGCCCCTTGCCATTCCGGCACCGCCTGCCCTAGGCGATTCCCTCATGACCTACGCCCTTCTGCGCCCGCTCCTGTTCCGATTCGACGCCGAAACCGCCCATGGCATCGCCCTGGCCGGGCTCAAGCTGCTGGGCGGCGGGGCGCCCTCGGGCGCGGCCGGCCCGCTGGCCACGCGCGTGGCCGGGCTGGACTTTGCCAACCCCCTGGGCATGGCCGCCGGTTTCGACAAGGACGGCGAGGTGCCCGACGCGCTGCTGGGCCTTGGTTTCGGTTTTGCCGAGGTGGGATCGATCACCCCCCTGCCCCAGCCGGGCAACCCCAAGCCCCGCCTGTTCCGGCTGGAGCAGGACGGCGCGGTCATCAACCGCATGGGCTTTAACAATGGCGGCGCGCAGATGGCGCAGATGCGTCTGGCCGCGCGCGCCGGGCGGCGCGGCATCGTTGGCATCAACATTGGCGCCAACAAGGACGCCACCGACCGCATCGCCGACTACGCCACAGGCGCGCGCCTCTTTGCGCCGCTGGCCTCGTATCTGGCGGTCAACGTGTCGAGCCCCAACACGCCGGGCCTGCGCGCGCTGCAGGACCCTGCCGCGCTCGAGGCGCTGCTCGACGGGGTGATCACCGCGCGCGACGAGACGGGCCATCAGCCCCCCGTGTTCCTCAAGGTCGCCCCCGATCTGGAGCCGGAAGACATCGACGCCATCGCCCGCATCGCCATCGAGAAGCGCCTCGGCGCGCTGATCGTCTCGAACACGACCATTTCGCGCCCGCCCCTCGCCTCGGCGGCAGCGGGCGAAGGTGGCGGCCTGTCGGGGGCGCCCTTGCGCGATCTGGCATTGCAGCGGCTGCGCGATTTCTACCGGGCCACGGGCGGCGCGGTGCCGCTGGTGGGCGTGGGCGGCATCGCCAATGCGCAGGACGCCTGGGCGCGCATCCGCGCGGGCGCCAGCCTTGTGCAGCTTTACAGCGCGATGGTGTATGAAGGGCCGGGCATTGCCCGCGCCATTACCGCCGGCCTTGCAAAGCTCATGGCGCGCGATGGCTTTGCCTGTGTGGCCGATGCGGTGGGCAGCGAAACGGGCGCCGGCCAGCACGCTTGAAGCGGCGGCCCGGCGCGCCTA
>DATMUT010000456.1:0-4860 GCA_035563755.1 Novosphingobium sp. | reverse complement strand
GAACAGCCAGCGTTCGGCCCGCTGCGGCTTGGCAATGTGGCCCGAGAGCAGGTTCGCCCAAGGCCAGCGCAGCTTCACCAGCGATTGCAGTACGGTCCACGCGCCTTCGCGCTCGCTCCAGCTGGCGCTTTCGCAGCTGTGCAGCAGCACCGCGGCGGCCTGTTGCAGCAGGGCCGGCACATCGCCATCGCTGGCCGGCTCGGGCAGGGCCAGCGCATGGGCCAGCCCCTTGGCCGTGGGCACGACAAACCGCGCCGGATGCACGAAAGCGAACAATTCGAGCAGATCGAGCCCCGACAGGTCGGGATAGCCCAGCCGCGCGGCCACCAGCGGCGCGTTCAGCATCAGCAGGGGCGTGTCGGCCGCCGTGACGATGGCCTCGCCCTTGCCGATGGCACGGGTCTCGCCGCTGCCCTCGCGCAGCCAGCAGCCACCGTGATTGGCATGCAGCGCCGGCAGCGACAGCGCGGTCACCGTGTTGTGCGCGGGGGAATCAGGCCCGGAAGGAGCGGCTGTCATGGCACAGGCGATGGCCTCGCGCGGCGCGTTTGTAAATGCGCCGCGCAGATTTGTTCACGCTTCGGTCCGGCTGGCGCCAACCGCAGCGCCTATCCGAAAAGGATGCGTTCCAGCAGGGTTGGCGGGTGAGGCATGGGCCGCACAGGGCCGAAACGATGCAGGCGCCTGACACAATCATCGGGCGTGCGAAAAGTGGCAGTAACGGTATTGCGAGGTGGACGCGGCGCAGTCGAAGACATGGCATGGCTCCAGAGCAGGCAAAGAAAACCACACAGCAAGCGGATGCTATCACGAAGGGTTTGCGGGGTGGAATGGAATTTTGTGGCCGCACGAAACAACCTGCCGCAAACTGCCGGGCAATGGATGCCATCGGCTTAATCACCCCATAGGTAGCTGCCCCTGAGTGAGCGCTGGCGGGCGTTTCGGGCTTGCGAAAATCGCGCCTCTGCGCAAAAGCGGCGGCCATGAGCAACACCGAGATCGACACCGGCCTTTCGGCCGCCGCCCAGACGTCCAAGGCATGGCCATTCGAGGAAGCGCGCAAGATCGCCAAGCGCTTTCCGCAGGGCAAACGCGACGCGGCTGGCAATCTGGTGCCGGTGCTGTTCGAGACCGGCTATGGCCCCAGCGGCCTGCCGCACATCGGCACCTTTCAGGAGGTGCTGCGCACCACGCTGGTGCGCCGCGCCTATGAGGCGCTGACTGGCGGCCACCCCACGCGGCTGGTGGCGTTTTCGGACGACATGGACGGGCTGCGCAAGGTGCCCGACAATGTGCCGAACAAGGAAGTGCTGACCCCCAATCTGGGCAAGCCCCTGTCGCGCATTCCCGACCCGTTCGGCACGCACGACAGCTTTGCGCATCACAACAATGCGATGCTGCGCGAATTCCTCGACCGTTTCGGCTTCGACTACGAGTTCGTTTCGGCTTCGGACCGTTACAACAGCGGCGCGTTCGACGAAGCCCTGCGCGGCGTTTTGCGCAATTATGACAAGATCATGGGCATCATGCTTCCCACCTTGCGTGAGGAGCGCCGCAAGACCTACTCGCCCATCCTGCCGGTCAGCCCGACCAGCGGCGTGGTGTTGCAGGTGCCGATCGAGGTGGTCGACGCTGAGGCCGGCCTTGTGCGCTTCGAGGACGAGGGCACCGTTATCGAGCATTGCATCTTCAAGGGCGGCGCCAAGCTGCAGTGGAAGGTCGACTGGGCGATGCGCTGGGTCGACCTGGGCGTTGACTACGAGATGTGCGGCAAGGACCTGACCGACAGCGTGACGCAGTCGGGCAAGATTGCCCGCGTGCTGGGTGGTGCCAAGCCCGAGGGGCTGATCTACGAGCTGTTCCTCGACGAGAAGGGCGAGAAGATCAGCAAGTCGAAGGGCAACGGCCTGACCATCGAGGAATGGCTGACCTATGGCAGCGAGGAATCGCTGGGCTTCTACCTGTTCCGCGAGCCCAAGAGCGCCAAGAGCCTGCACCCCGGCATCATCGGCCGCGCGGTCGACGAATATTGGCAGTTCCGCGAGAAGCTGCCGAGCCAGCCCATCGAGCAGCAGCTGGGCAATCCGGTGTGGCACCTGCTGCGCGCCAACCACCCCGACACGGCCGGCGCGGGCGAGAAGCTGCCTGTGACCTATGGGCTGTTGCTCAACCTGGTGGGCGTGCTGGGTGCGCATGCCACGCGCGAGCAGGTGTGGTCGTATCTGGCCAATTATGTCGAGAACGCCGACCCGGCCGCGCATCCCGCGCTCGACACGCTGGTGGGCTGCGCGCTGGCCTATAACCGCGATTTCGTTGCCCCCACGCTCAACCGCCGCAAGCCCGAGAATGGCGAGATCGCTGCCTTGTCGGCGCTCGACGAGGAACTG
This sequence comes from Novosphingobium sp., assembly GCA_035563755.1. Classification (GTDB taxonomy): domain Bacteria; phylum Pseudomonadota; class Alphaproteobacteria; order Sphingomonadales; family Sphingomonadaceae; genus Novosphingobium. The sequence goes on along the minus strand of DATMUT010000456.1, from coordinate 2,473 downwards.
GCCGCCACCAGCGACGATGCCACCGCCGAGGAATTGCAGAACATCGTGTATGAGATCGGCAAGGACCCGCACTACGGCTTTGAAAGCCTGCGCGACTGGTTCAAGGCGCTGTACGAGACGCTGCTTGGTTCGTCTGCCGGGCCGCGCATGGGCTCGTTCATCGCGCTCTATGGCATTGGCAACACCCGCGCCCTGATTGCCGAGGCGCTGGACGCGCAGTAAGCCGAAACAGGGGCCGTCGCGCGCCGCGATGGCCCCACCGGCCGGTTATTTGCTGTAGCCCCAGCGGCGGCTGCGATACCATTTGGTGATCACATATTTCACGCCGCGCACCACGGGCCGCGCCGCGTGCAGCGTGTTGGCGTTGGGCGCGCCATCTTCCTCGGCGTTGTTCCAGGCCAGCAGCATGCCCTGGCGCGGGGTCACGCTCACGCCCAGGTGCACGAATTCGGTCGCGCCGCCTTCCTCCACATCGTTCAGATAGATCATCGCCGTCCAGCTGCGCTGACCGCCGGTGCGCACCTGCTCGGGCCAATAGGGCGCTGTGGTGTGGAACCAGTCGCAATGGGCCTGAAATTCCTGCCCGGCGGTGTAGCGCTGGCCCTGCACGGTTTCGCCAAAGCTGCCATCGATGCCCAGTAGGTCGTCGATGCGCCGCTCGATCATCTGCACAAAGGCATCGTTGCGGTCCACATCGCCCGAGTAAGAGGTGCGGAACTGAGCCTGCACCTCGGGGTCAAAAGTGGCCGATGGCTCGGCCACCTGATCGACCATTTCGATAAACCGGTCGCATTCGGCCGGGCTCAGGAAATCGGACACGGCGTGGATTTCGGCCTGCTCTACCGGCACGCGATAGGCGTCGGGGTCGCCGGCCAGTCGCTCGCGCACGAGTCGGCCGATTTTGGCCAGCGCCGCGCGGTCAGGAACAGGAGCGGAAGCAGCGCGAGTGTCGGTCATGTGCACCAGCCGATGAGGGAACGGGCCTAAAATCCATACCCAAAAGCGCAGGGCTGGCAAGGGGATGGCGCCGGTTCGGGCATATCTGCGGCCGGTCGAGCCGCTGCTGCATGCTGCGCCGAACCTGTATCGGAACCCGGAATCAAATGCCCCCGACCGTCCTGCATGGTGGCAGGCAGAACGGTCAGGGGCACTGTCGCCGGTCCACTCTCCGGCAAGGGGGGGATTACCAGAAAAAGCCGTTGATCACGTCTACCACTTCACCCGTTACCGTATCAACCAGAACCGCATCATTATAATACCGGACCCAGCGATAAGGGCCGTACACCGGCGGCAGGCGGTAGTTCCACGGGTCGTAGATCACGTAGCTCGACCCGAAGAACAGCGGCTCGAGCATCATGCCGATGCCCAGCGGGCGGTAGTAATACCCGCGCACCGGCGGATAATAGCGTCCGACGTGGAAGGTGTCGCGATGCATGTCGCGCCACGAACGCCAGTCATAGCGGTTGTCGCGCCGCCAATCGTTGTTCCAGCCGCGACGGTCGCCGCCCCAGTTGCCGGGACGGTTCACCTGGACCCGGTCGGGCCCGCGGTTGTTCCAGCCTCCGGGGCCGCGATCACCACCGCGATCACCACCGCGGTCGCCGCCGCGATTGTCCCAGCCGCCGGGCTGGCCACCGCGACCATTGCTCCAGCCGCCCGGCTGGCCGCCAGGGCCCCGATCACCACCACGATCACCACCACGGTCGCCGCCACGATCCGGCCCGCGCATCACGGCGCCGCCCTGCGGCTGGCCCGGCTGGCCGCCCATTTGCATTTGCGGATGCTGCATGTTCATGCCGCCCGCAGGGGCGTGGAACGGAGCGGTGCCGCCGGGGGCCTGCTGGCGCATTTGCGGCTGGCCCTGGGGTTGACCTTGGGGCTGGCCCTGAGGCTGACCTTGCGGGCGCTGGAAGCCGCCGCCACCGCCACCACCACCCGAGGGGCGATTGCCGCCTTGCTGGCCGCCCTGCGGCGCGGCGCCGCCACGGCCGCCGCCGTGTTCGTGATCCTGGCCCTGCGCCATGGCGGCAGCAGGCAGAGTGAGGGTGGCCATGGCCAGCACGGCCATTGTCGAGCGAGCGTTGAGAATGGGCTTGCGCATGTGTGTCTCCCTGTGAAGTCGCGCACGCACCTTGCGACTTCGCCTACGGTTGCCTTGTTAACTCTTGCGCGCTGTCGATTCGCTGAACCGGCCATGAGGGCTTCCGTTCAGGAACTGTGCGCCTGTTTACCGCCAAGCAAAAGGCCCTCTTCCGTAATTTCACGGAAGAGGGCCTTTTCGCCGCATCGGGCAGGCAATAGTTGCCTTAGCGGGTCAGCTTCTTGTAGGCGCCGGCGCTCGCGCGGTCGGCCGCATCGCCCAGACGGCGGCGCTTGTCTTCCTCGTAGGATTCGAAGTTGCCCTCGAACCATTCGACATGGCCGTTGCCCTCGAAGGCGAGGATGTGGGTGGCCAGACGGTCGAGGAAGAAGC
>DATMUT010000455.1:0-3920 GCA_035563755.1 Novosphingobium sp. | reverse complement strand
CGCCTGCGCGCGATGGGCATCGACCTGCACCAGCTGGCCAAGCGCCTCGTCATCGCCTTCCTGACGCAGGCGGTGCATCTGGGCTATTTCCACGCCGACATGCATCAGGGCAACCTGTTCATCGAGCCGGACGGCGGCATCGTGGCCATCGATTTTGGCATCATGGGCCGGATCGACCGGCGCGCCCGCGTCTGGCTGGGCGAGATCCTGCACGGGCTGACCACGGGCAATTATCGCCGCGTCGCCGAAATCCATTTCGAGGCGCAATATGTGCCGGCCTATCACAACCTCGAGGAGTTCGCGACCGCGCTGCGCGCCGTGGGCGAGCCGATGCGCGGCCGGCCGGTCAAGGATCTGTCGGTCGGGCAGATGCTCGATGGGCTGTTCGCCATCACCCGCGATTTCGACATGGCGGTGCAGCCGCACCTGCTGCTGCTGCAAAAGACGATGGTCATGGTCGAGGGCCTGGCCACGCAGCTGTGGCCCGAGATCAACATGTGGGACGTGGCCGCGCCGTTCATCTCGGAATGGATGCGCGACGAACTGGGGCCCGAGGCGGCGATTGCCGATGGCATCCATCGCGGCATCGACACGCTTTCGCGCCTGCCCGAACTGGTGCGCCGCATCGAGGACCTGTTCCCGGCCAAGGGCGGCGCGCCCGAGCCGCCGCCGCTGCCCCATGTGCCGCTGGTGTGGGAGCATGGTAAGCAAAATCCTAACCAATGGCTTGGATATGTGGCCGCCGCGATTGTTGGAGGAGCGGTGACATGGGCAGGGCTGGCGTTGCATATGGGAGCGGCGAGATAAGCGCTGCCGAGCGCCCTGCGCCTGCTTTCGACCGTTTCGCCAGCTGGCCGCGCGCTTGGGCGCTGGCCGCGCTCGTGGCGGCGCTGGCGCTGCTGGTGGCCTCGGCGCTGGTGCCGCTCACCGTTGGCCGGGGCGAGGCGGCAAAGCCCCCTTCGCTGGTGGTGGCGCGCAACGCCGCGCGCGAGCGGGTGCGCGACGATGACCTGAAGCTTTACGACACCGCCATAGCCCGCATTTCGCGCGGCGAGAATTACTACAGCTTTATCGTGGCCGAGCACCGGCGCGCGCATTACCCGGTGCGCCCCGGCGTTGCCGTGCGCCTGCCCACGCTGGCCTATCTGGACGCATGGATGGGGGTGAACGGCGACGCGCCCGCCCCGCTGGCCATGCTGGCCGCCGTGGCGCTGATGGGCGCGGTGATCCGGGCCTGGCACCGCCGGCTGGGCGAGGAGGCGTGCAGCGAGCGCCAGCGCCTGTTCGGCACGGCGCTGATGTTCTTGGGGGCCTCGCTGGGGCTGAACCGCTATTACTTCGTGCTGCACGAGCTGTGGGCGGGCATGTTGATCGCCCTGTCGCTGGGGCTGCACCGGCCGGGGCGCTGGTGGGGGGCATGGGCCGCGGCCGCGCTGGCGCTGGCCATCCGCGAACACAGCCTGCCCTATGTGCTGCTGATGCTGGCGATGGCCGGATGGCGCCGCAACTGGCGCGAGGCGGCGGCATGGGGGCTGCTGGTGGTGGGCTTTGGCGCGGGGCTGGCATGGCACCTGCACCTGATTGCCGCGCAGGTGCTGCCGTCCGACCCGGTCGGCCCCAGCTGGCTGGCGCTGCGCGGGCTGGGGGGCTGGCTCTCGGACGTGGTGCTGTCCTCGAATTTGCGTTTCCTGCCGCATTGGCTGGCCGGGCCGCTGGTGGTGCTGATGATGGTGGGCTGGGCTGGGTGGCGTTCGCCTTGCGGCCTGACGGCCACGCTGCTGTTTGCCGGTTATGGCGTGCTGTTTGCCATCGCCGGGCGCAACGACAATTTCTACTGGGGGGCGATGATTGCGCCGGCCATGTTCGTGGGGCTGGCCTTTGCGCCCATGGCCATCGGATCGCTGGTAGCCGGGGCTGCAAGGGCGCGCTAGAAGCGGCGCCATGAGCTATGGCAACCTGATGGGCAAGCGCGTCCTGCTGATCGTGGGCGGGGGTATTGCCGCCTATAAATCCTGCGAATTGATCCGCCTGATCCGCCGCGCGGGCGGCTCGGTCACTTGCGTGCTGACGGCAGGCGGCGCGCAATTCGTGACGGCAATGACGCTGGCGGCCCTTTCGGAAAATCCGGTGCACGAGACGCTGTGGGACTTGGCCAACGAGGTCGAGATGGGCCACATCCAGCTCTCGCGCAGCGCCGATGTGGTGATGGTCTGCCCCGCTACTGCCGACCTGATGGCCAAGATGGCCGCCGGCATTGCCGATTCGCTGGCCACCACGCTGCTGCTGGCCACCGACAAGCCGGTGATCGCCGTGCCGGCCATGAATGTGCGCATGTGGCAGCATGGCGCAACGCAGGCCAATGTGGCCACCCTGCGCGCGCGCGGCGTTACCGTGCTCGACCCCGACGAGGGCATTATGGCCTGCGGCGAATATGGCCCCGGCCGCCTGCCCGAACCCGAGGCGATCGCCGCCGTGCTCGATGCGCATTTCTCGCCGTTGCGCGGCCTGCTGGCCGGACGGCATGTGCTGGTCACGGCCGGCCCCACGCACGAGCCGGTCGACCCGGTCCGCTACATCGCCAACCGGTCGAGCGGGCAGCAGGGCTTTGCCATTGCCGCCGCCGCCGCGCAGGCCGGCGCGCAGGTCACGCTGGTGGCAGGGCCCGTGCATCTGCCAACGCCCGCTGGCGTGCGGCGCATCGATGTGGAAACCGCGGTGCAGATGCAGCAGGCGGTCGAGGCCGCGCTGCCCGCCGACATTGCCGTGATGGTGGCAGCCGTTGCCGACTGGCGCGTGGCCATCCCCCCGACGCAAAAGGTCAAGAAAGACGGATCGGGCAGCCCGCCGGTCTGGGAACTGGTCGAGAATCCCGATATACTGGCCGGGCTGTGCGCTTCGCCGCGCCGCCCCGCGCTGGTGGTGGGCTTTGCCGCCGAAACCGAAAGCGTGATTGCCCATGCGCAGGCCAAGCTGGCGCGCAAGGGCGCCGACTGGATCGTGGCCAACGACGTGTCGGGCGCGCCGGGGCAAAGCGTGATGGGCGGGGCGCGCAACGCAGTTCATATCGTGACGGCATCGGGGGTGGAAACGCTGCCCGAGGCGCCCAAGGCGGCCGTCGCGCAAGGCTTGGTCGAAAGGATGGCCCATGCATTCCAATGAAGTGATCCCGGTGCGGTTGAAGCGCCTGCCCCATGGCGAGGGCCTGCCCCTGCCGGCCTATGCGACGAGCGGGGCGGCGGGCATGGATGTTGTCTCGGCAGAGGATGTGACGCTTGCGCCGGGCGCTCGCCATGCGGTGGCGACCGGGCTGGCGCTGGCCATCCCTCCGGGCTTCGAGATTCAGGTGCGGCCGCGTTCGGGGCTGGCGCTGAAACATGGCATTACCGTGCCCAATGCGCCCGGCACGATCGATTCCGACTATCGCGGCGAGCTCAAGGTAATCCTCATCAACCACGGCGCCGATCCTTTCGAGATCCGCCGGGGCGACCGCGTGGCGCAGCTGGTGCTGGCGCCGGTGGTGCAGGGCACCTGGCTCGAGGTGGACGAACTGGATGAGACGCACCGGGGCGAGGGCGGTTTCGGCTCGACGGGCGGGCTGGCGGCGCTGGGCAGCTGAGAGCAAAAGTGGAGGGTGCGAGGGGTAGTCCCTCGCATCGCTCCTTATACGCAAACAAAAAGCCGGCGGAACCCTGGGGTGCCGCCGGCTTTCGCGTGGAGAGCGTTCGGTTTACTTGCGCTTCACCGTTGCCTTTTCGGGGGCGACAGTGATGCGCAGCGTCTCGCCCGAATTGCCCGGGAAGTTGGTGAACATCGCCTCGACCAGATTGGGCACGAGGTAGGACAGGCGGTTCGAGGTCGAGGCCGCCTCGGCATGGCCTTCGAACACGCGCTTGCCACTGGCGCGCTCGTCGATCTTCAGC
>DATMUT010000454.1:0-6937 GCA_035563755.1 Novosphingobium sp. | reverse complement strand
TGTCCTGCGCCAGCGCGTCAAGGTCGGCCACCTGCCGGTTCACGCTGCGGTGGATGTCGTCCCACATCAGCTCTTGCGCCGCGCGGAACATGCCCGCCCAGCCCACGAAGGCGGGCACATCGTGCAGCCGCTCGAAAGCCTCGGCGTCGCGGTCGTTGTGCTGCGGGCCGGGGTCGACCTTGTTGGCCAACTGGCCCTGCAGCGGCTCCACCTCGCTGCCCAGCCATACCTTCAGGTCGCGCACGAACAGTTGCTCGGCCATCTCGTCGTGGCTGGCCTGTGCCAGCATGGGGTGCGATCCAGCTTGGGTCATGCCTGCTTACTCCTCGATGGCGCGGCGGGCTGCGTCGCGCAAGGGGCGGAAGATCTTGGCGACGATACGCTGGCGCAGGGCATCGCGTTCCTGCGCGGCCTGCCCCTGCGCCTGATAGCTCTCGATGCGGGCGCGCTCGATCGCGCCGGCTTCCTCGAGCAGGCGCTCCAGCGTGTCGATCCGTTCGCGCGCAACGGCCAGTTCGCTGGCCAGCGCCGCGATCATGGCCAGCGCCTGATCCTCGATCACCGACAGGTTGGCGATGGGTTTGCGGCCGGCGGCGAGCGGGGTCTGAGTCACGCAATCCTCTCCAATTTCTACAATCGCGCGCCTAGCCCCGCGCCTGTCCCGTGGCCAGCAGCGACCGGCCAATGATCGCTGTTCGGAACTGACCTTGCCCGCCATTTGCCTGCCGCCGCCACATAGTGGCTGACAGCCCCCCCGCCCCCCATGCTAGGGCAGGCGCCATGAGCAACGCTTCCTCCTTCCTCGATCCGCGCGCGTTGATGATCTTTCACCAGGTCGGCCTGTCCCGCTCGATCAGCGCGGCGGCCCGCGCGATCAACATCTCGCAGCCGGCGGTCTCGGCCTCGATGCAACTGCTCGAGCAAAGGCTGGGGCACACGCTGTTCCAGCGCCGCGCCACCGGCATCCAGCTGACCGACGAGGGCAAGGCCCTGTGGCGCCGCGCCGAGGAAGTGGCCGCGCTGCTGAAAAAGGCCATCGCCGAGGTCGAGGCCGCGGCGCAGGCCCAGACTGGCCCGTTCCACATTGGCGGCACGCCCGGCGCGCTGCTGACGCTGGCGCCCGACATCGTCGCGCGCATCGACGCGCAGTTCGCCGGCGTTGCCGTGCACATCCGCGAGGCGCCCGATGGCGAGTTGATGGACCTGCTGCGCCAGCGCAAGATCGACATCGCCATCGTCACCACCCACATGGAGCCGCCGCCTGCCGACATGCGCGAGGTGACGCTGGCCAGCGACCACTTCGTGCTGGTGGCGGGCCATGCCCATGCCGACCTGCCCGACCGCGTCAGCCTGCGCGAGGTGGGCGCGCTGCCCTGGGTGCTGCCCGATGCGCAGGGCGCCTTCCGCCGTCAGGTCGATGCGCTGTTCATTGCCGCGGGCGTCTCGTTGCCGGCGCAAGTGGTGCGCTGCGACAGCCTGCTCACCACCAAGGCCATCGTGCGCGCGGGCGCTCGCGTAACCATCCTGCCCATGCGCGTCGTGGCCGAGGAGCTGGCCAGCGGCGCCCTGCGCGCCATTGCGATTGCCGAGGCCGGCTTTGCGCGCAACGTGGGCATCCGCCTGCTGGCCGACACGCCGCCTTCGCCCATTGCCGCCCATGTGCTGAGCGACTGGGCGATCAAGGGCGCGGGCGAGGGCGCCGAAGCTATCAGCATTCCATAAGCTAACCCTATACCCGAATAAGGAAACTGTATTTTTTCTTCTGGCACGCCCCTGCTACCCCGCAGGAAAGACCGGGAGAGAAAACATGCGTACCCTTTTCAGCAACGTCCGCATTTTTGACGGTACGCCCAATCCGCCCCGCGCAGGCGACGTGCTGGTCGATGGCGAGCATATTGCGCAGGTGGCCCATGCCCCCGACACCATCGCCCCGGCCAGCGCCGATACGGTGATCGACGGGGCTGGCATGCTGCTCATGCCCGGCATGATCGATGCGCACACGCATCTCACCTGGGCCTCCTCGGTCGAGAAGATCTACCACGCCTTCATCCTGCCGCCCGACGAGCTGGAAGTGGCCGCCACGCGCAATGCCCGCGTGCTGCTCGACCATGGCTTTACCAGCCTCTATTCGGCAGGCGCGCTTGGCGACGGTATCGAGCCGCGCCTGGCAACCGCCATTGCCGGGGGGCAAACGCCGGGGCCGCGCCTCATCCCCTCCACCCTCGAACGCAGCCCCGAGGGCGCCGAGGGCGTCGAGACGGGCGATGTGTTCAACGGCCGCGGGCCCGAGGCCATCCGCGCCTTCATGGCCTATTGCGCAGCCGAAGGGGTCAAGTCGGTCAAGCTGGTCGTCTCGGGCGAGGATGCGCTCAAGCCCGGCAGCGCGCAGGACATCCTTTATACCGAGGAGGAGATGATCGCCGCCGGCGAGGCCGCGCGCGAGCATGGCCTGTTCATCGCCGCCCATTGCTACACCGACGCCGCCATCGCGCTGGCCCTCAAGGCAGGGGCGCGCATCATCTATCACGGGTCCTTCGCCGGCCCGGCCGCGATCGAGGCACTGGCCGCCCACCGCGACGAGGTGTTCTATGCGCCCGGCTGCGGCGTCTCCATCGCCGCGCTCGAGGCCAATCCGCCGCCCCATGTCGACATGACTCACATGAAGGCCAGCGCCGCCCAGCGCATGGAGCTGGAAAAGGCGCTGGTGCCCACACTGAAGGCGCGCGGCGTGCGCGTGCTGGTGGGTGGCGACTATGGCTTCCCGTTCAACCCGCATGGCCGCAATGCGCGCGACCTTGCCCATTTCGTCGACTATTTCGGCTTCACCCCGCTCGAGGCGCTGGCCGCGGCCACATCGCTGGGCGGGCAGCTGATGGACCTGCGGGTTGGGCAGATCCGCGAAGGCTATCTGGCTGACCTGCTGCTGGTCGATGGCGACCCTACGCAGGATGTCGCGCTGATGCAGGATGCATCCAGGCTCAAGGCAATCATGAAGGGCGGCGCGTTCCACAAGCTGGCCAATGCCAGCGACACTCCAGCCCCTGCAGCAATGGCGTAAACACTCATGTATGATGTTGTGATTATCGGCTGCGGCCCCGTGGGCGCGCTGGCCACGAACCTCCTTGCCCGCAGCGGGCTCTCGGTGCTGGTGCTGGAAAAGGAAACCGCGCTTCACCCCCTGCCCCGCGCGGTGCATCTTGACCACGAAATGGTCCGCCTGTTCCAGAGCGCTGGCGTTGCGCCCGCCATCCTGCCCGACATGGTCGACACCGACGGGCACCTGCATGTGGGCAGCGGCCATCAGGCCATCCGCTACATGGGCACGGTGGGCCATGCCCGGCCGTTTGGCTGGTCGAACGACTGGTTCTTCTACCAGCCCGAGCTGGAGGCGCATCTGCGCGCCGGTTTTGCCGGCATGGCGCAGGTCGATTTCCGCGCCGGCGCCACCTTTGCCGACATGGCGCAGGACGATGCGGGCGTGACCGTCTCGTTCGAGCAGGACGGCGCCAGCCACACCGCCCGCGCCCGCTGGGCCATCGCCTGCGACGGATCGCGCAGCCCCGTCCGCAAGGCGCTGGGCATTGCCCTCGACGACCTGCAGTTCGAGGAACCCTGGCTGGTGGTCGACGCCGAGGTCGATGGGCCGATCAGCTTTCCGCCGATTGCCGGCGTGCCTGCCGATGCCGACCTGCAGCGCCTCTCGGTGATGATGTGCGATCCCTCGCGGCCGGCCACCATCGTGCCGGGGCGCGGCAATCACCGCCGCTGGGAATTCATGCTGCTGCCCGGCGAGGACGATGCCGCCATGATGGCCCCCGAGCGCGTGGCCGAGCTGGTGGGGCCGTGGGTGCAGGGCGTGCCTCACACCATCGTGCGGGCGGCCACCTATCGCTTCCACGGGCTGGTGGCCGAGCGCTGGCAGGAGGGCCGCGTGTTCCTGGCGGGCGATGCCGCGCACCAGACGCCGCCCTTCTTTGGCCAGGGCATGTGCCACGGCCTGCGCGACGTGGCCAATCTGGCGTGGAAAATGGCCGCCATCGTCAATGACGGCGCCGATCCGGCCATCCTTGCCACCTATCAGCCCGAGCGCGACCCGCATGTGCGCGCCGTCATTGGCGCGGCGGTGGCCGCCGGGCGCTACATCTGCGAGCTGGACCGCGAAAAGGCCGCCGCGCGCGACGCCGCCATGCTCGAGCGCGCCCGCGCCGCAACGCAGGGCGAAACCGCGCATGACCTCATTCCGCCCATCGGCCCCGGCATCGTTCTGGCCGGCACGCCGGGCGCTGGCGAGCGTTTCATCCAGCCGGTGCTGGCCGATGGCCGCCGCATGGACGATGTGCTGGGCGGCGGATGGCGCCTGTTTGCCGCCGGCGCCGTATCGGCCCCTGCCGGCATCCGCGCCATCGACATTGCGCAGCTGGCCGATGGCGGGGCGATTGCCGCATGGCTGGCGACAAGGGGCGCCGATGCGGTACTGGTGCGGCCCGACCACATCGTCTTTGGCACCGGCCCGGCCGCGCTGCTCGGCGGTGAACGCGCCCGCCTGCTGGGCCTCAAACTGGAGAATGCCGCGTGACCGCCCTTACCTTTGCCGCCGCCCAGACCATCCTTTCCGCCGCCCACGCCCATGCCCGCGCCAAGGGGCTGAAAGCCCTGGCCTATGTCGTGCTGGACGCTGGCGGGCACATGGTGACCATGGGCCGCGAGGATGGCGCCACCTTCTTTCGCGCCGACATTGCCAAGGCCAAGGCCTATGGCGCGCTGGGCATGGGCAACGACACCGCCGTCATTGCCGAGCGGGCCAAGGGCAATGCCTTCTTCTACCAATCGGTGGTGACGACGCTGGGCGGACAGGTGGTGTTCTCGCCCGGCGGCGTGCTCATCCGCGACGCGGCTGGTGAGGTGATCGGCGCGGTGGGCGTTTCGGGCGATACCGGCGAAATGGACGCCGAATGCGCCAATGTGGGCATTGCGGCAGCAGGCCTTTTTGGGAGCCAGACAGCATGATGAAACTGCGCAGCATCGAACTGGCCCTGCCCGGCGCGCAGGCGGCCCATGCCTTCATGACCGGCATCTGGGGCTGCGCCGATGGCGGCGCTGCGGGCGACACGCATTACCTGCGCGGCTCGGGCAGCTTTCCCTATCTGGTGTCGCTGAGCGAAAGCGCGGAGAGCTTTGTGCGCTCGGTCACTTTCGTGTGCAGCCCCGACAGGCTGGCGCAGGTGGCAACGGCTGCCGCCCAGCGCGGCCTTGCCGCCCGCCCCACCACCAGCCAAGATCCGGGCGGCGGCAGCGGCCTGCTGGTCGAGCTGGCCGAGGGCGAAATCCTGCGCTTTCTGGTGGGCGCAACCGAGGTCGAGCCGATCGCGGCGCGCCCCAACATGCCGGTCAAGCTCACCCATGTGGTGTTCAACTCGGCCGATGCCGAGGCCAGTGGCGATCTGGTCGAGGCGGTGCTGGGCTTTCGCGTGTCGGACCGCACCAAGGGCATGGTCTTCGTGCGCTGCAACGAGGCGCATCATTCCACCGCCTTTGCCCGTGCCGGCTTTGCCAGCCTGAACCACATCGCCTTCGAGATGGACGATCTGGACGCGGTGATGCGCGGCATTGGCCGGATGCGCGACCACGGCTTTGCCCCCGCATGGGGGCCGGGCCGGCATGGGCCGGGCGCCAATGTCTATGCCTATTACATCGCCCCCTTTGGCCCGGTGATCGAATATTCCACCGCCGTCGAGAAGGTGCCCGAGGATTACCACGTGGGCGCCCCCGACGACTGGACATGGCCGCCAAACCGCATTGACCAATGGGGCATTTCCGACAAGGATTTCGCCGGTCTGCGCGCCGCTGAAGAAAAATTCCGTTTCCGCCGCGAATGGGAACCGGCCCCCCTTACCCAGCTTGCAGGAGCCTGAGAGCAATGCGTTACATTTCCTTCCGCCGCCCCGATGGCACGCCCTCGTGGGGGCGTATCGAGGGGCAGCAGGTGATCGACCTTGGCGCGGTTTCCGGCGCCCCGGCCAGCCTCAAGGCCGCCATTGCCGCCGATGCGCTGGGCGCTGATGCCGATGGCCCGGTGCTGGCGCTGGCCGATGTCGTGCTGCTGCCGGTCATTACCGACCCCGACAAGATCCTGTGCGTGGGCCTGAACTATGCCACCCACGTGGCCGAAACCGGCCGCGAGCAGAAAGAGCATCCAGCGATCTTCACCCGCTATGCCGACTCGCTGGTGGCCGAGGGCGAGGCCCTGCTGCGCCCGGTCGAGAGCGTGCGCTTCGACTATGAGGGCGAGCTGGCGATCATCATCGGCAAGGGCGGGCGCCGCATCGCCCCGCAGGACGCCTATGCCCATGTGGCCGGCTATGCCCCCTTCAACGACGGTTCGGTGCGCGACTGGCAGCGGCACAACATCCAGTTTACCCCCGGCAAGACCTGGCCCGGCACCGGCGGCTTCGGCCCGGCGCTGGTCACGCCCGACGAGGTGGGCGACCTGGCCGCCCAGCGCGTGCAGACCCGCCTCAATGGCGAGCTGGTGCAGGATCAGCCGCTCTCCGACCTCATCTGGGACATTCCGGCCATCATCGCCTATTGCTCGACCTTTACCGAGCTTGCCCCCGGCGACGTGATCGCCACCGGCACGCCGGGCGGCGTGGGCGACAAGCGCAATCCGCCGCTCTACATGAAGGGTGGCGATGTCGTGACGGTCTCGATCGGCACGGTTGGCACGCTGACCAACCCGGTCGTGGACGAGGCATAAGCGCCATGAGCCCGGCCCAAGCCATCGCCGCCATGGGCACCACGCTGGGCCCCGACGTGATCGGCGCCGTGCGCGCCCTGTTCGCACCCGAGCAGGAAGCGCTGGCGGCCGCCGTACCGCCATCTGCCGCCGACATCGCCTATGGGCCCGACGCGCGCCACCGGCTGGACATCTATGCTCCGG
>DATMUT010000453.1:0-2303 GCA_035563755.1 Novosphingobium sp. | reverse complement strand
CCCAGCAGGGCGGCGGGCCGGAATCGCTGCTGCCACCCGGTTTCGACCGGCCGGCGCCGCGCCGCGCCGCGCCCGAACGCGCGCCCACCCGCCAGCCCGAGGCGCAGCCCAGCATTGCCGCTCAGCCGGTGATCGAGCAGCAGGGCGCCGCCGCCGCGCCCGCGCCGGCTGTCCATCGCGGGCCGGTGAACCTGCCCGATGGCATCACCTCGTTCGACCAGCTGATCGCGCTGCCCACGGGCCAGCTCGACGCGCTGCTGGGGCTGACGCCGCGCTATGACATCCCGCCCGGCGCCCAGCGCGCCATGCGGCAGGTGGGCATCATCGACACTGCCGAGGGCGGCCTGCCGGGCATGGGGCTGGCGCATCAGCCGGCCGAGCTGGTGCGCGCGGCCCTGTCGGGCAATCGCGGGCAGATGGTGTCGCGCTGGGGGCATGTGCTGCTGCGCCGCGCGCTGGCCTCGCGGCTGGATGCGCCCGATGGCATGGCCCCGGCCGAATTCATCGCGCTGCGCGCCAGCCTGCTGCTGCGCATGGGCGAGGGCGACGCGGCCCGCGCGCTGGTGCAGGATGTGGACCCGGGCAATTACGACGCCAATCTGACGCAGGCGGCCATGGACGCCTATGTCGCCACGGCTGACCTCACCGGCCTGTGCCCGGTCATGCCCTTGCAGGCGGCCACGCGCAAAGACCCGCAATGGCTGGCTTGGGGCGCGATTTGCGCGGCCTTTAGCGGCGGGGGCAATGCCGGCCTGGCGCAGCTCGACCATATGGCGGTGGCCGGCACCATGCCGCGCATCGACATCTCGCTGGCGCAGAAATACGCGGGCGCGGCGGGCATTGCCGGGCGTGGCGGGCGGCGGGCCGTTGCCATCAAGTGGGACGGGGTGAGCGATATGACCCCGTGGCGCTATGCGCTGGCCACGGGCGTTGGCCTGACCCCGCCAGCATCGCTGATGAAGGATGCCGGGCCAGCCTATGACTATGTGACCGCTCTGGCGCCAATGGTCGGGCTGGGGCTGCGCGCCGATGCGTCGGACCGCGCGGGCGGCGCGGGCGTGCTTTCCTCGGCGGCGATGGTTGACCTGTATAGCCAGATCTACGCCAATGATGATGTGACGGGCGATGCCGCCGACCGGGCGCTGTTGCTGCGCGATGCCTATGTGGCCGAAACGCCCGACGCGCGGCTCAAGGCCATGCAGCAGCTGTGGGATGGCGCGGCCAGCCCCATGCAGCGCTATGGGCGCATGACGCTCACGGCCTATGCGGCAGCGCGTTTGCCGGCGGGCAGCGATCTGGCAGGCTCTGCGGGCGACATTCTGGCCTCGATGCTGGCCGCGGGGCTCGATGCCAATGCGCTGCGCTGGCGCGGCGTGGTCGAGCCGGGCAGCGAAGGCTGGGCGCAGCTGGCGCTGGCAGCGCCCATGGGCGGCGCGGTCGATGGCGGCCCGATCGAGACGTTTCGCGGGGCCGACAAGAGCACGGGCCAGCACCGCACCGCCATGCTGGTGGCCGGGCTTGCCGGGCTGGGGCGCCTCAACGATGCCGCCCGCCGCGACGAGGGGGGCAAATCCTTCGCGCATTTCGAGGCCCACAGCCGCTGGAGCGACGCCATCGACACCGCCGCTGCGCAGAACAACCCGGCGCTGGTGGCGCTGCTGGCCGGGCTTGGCATGCAGGGCGACAGCTGGGTGCGGATGACGCCGCGTTACCTCTACCACATCGTTGCCGCGCTTAACCGCGTGGGGCTGGGCGCCGAGGCGCGGATGATCGCGGCCGAGGCGGTCGCCCGGGGCTGACGGGGCGCTGATGGGGCGCCCGCCTGCCAACAGGGTTGATGCAGAGCCTGCGGTGGCCGATTTCCTGGCCATGCTGGCGGCCGAAAGGGGGGCGGCGGGCAATACGCTGGCCGCCTATGCGCGCGATCTGGCCGGTGCGCGGGGGGTGATCGGCGATCTGGCCGGGGCCGATGGCGCAGCGCTTGAACGGCTGGGGGCGGCATGGGCCGATCTGTCGCCGGCTTCGCTGGCGCGCAAATGCTCGGCCCTGCGGCAATTCTACGGCTTCCTGATCGACGAGGGACGGCGCGGGGACGATCCTTCACCGGCCTTGCCGCGCCCGCGCCCGCGCCGGCCTTTGCCCCGCGTTGTGGGGCACGGCGAGGTCGAGGCGCTGTTTGCCCGCGCCGAGGCCGAGGCTGCCGGCGACAAGCGCGCGCCCTTGCGCACGCTGGTTTGTCTCGAGCTGCTTTATGGCTCGGGCCTGCGGGCCAGCGAGTTGGTGTCCTTGCCGCTTTCGGCGGT
>DATMUT010000452.1:0-4128 GCA_035563755.1 Novosphingobium sp. | reverse complement strand
GCCGCCGCCCAAGCCTGTGGTGGTGATCCCGCCGCGCCCGACCCCGCCTAACGGGTCGACGCTCAATGTGGCGATCCCTGCGGTGGGCGCTGATGGCGTGCGTCACACGATTCTGGTGGATTCGCTCGATGCGCAGCGCGTGTGGAACCTGCGTTCGGCCTTCAACGTGGCCGCGCTTAACTGCACCGCGCCGCAATATGGCGAGATCATTCCAGCCTATTCCGCCTTCCTCAAGAAGCACGCCAAGGCGTTGAACGTGGCCAATCGCGGCGTGGATGCGGTGTTCCGCAAGAAGTACGCCAAGGGCTTCGTGGCCGAGCGCGAGCGCTACATGACGCAGGTCTACAACTATTTCGCCTATCCGCCGACCTTGCCGCAATTCTGCGCCTCGGCGCTGGAGATGAGCCGTGAGAGCGGGGCAGTGGCCTCGAAGGACCTGCCCGAGTTCTCGGAGCGCTCGTTCACCCACTTCATCGCGGTGTACGAGGATTTCTACCGGGCCTATGAAAAGTATCGCGCCGATCTGGCCGACTGGGAAGCCCACTACGGCACCCAGTCGAGCGCGGTGCAGCCGGCAACGCCGGTGGCGGCAGCGCCTGCGCCAGGCGCGCCGGCACGCAACTGACGGGCCTGGCCGGGGCGGCGCGCATGGCCGCGCGCTTCCCCGGCGGCGGGTTGTCAAAAAACCGTGGCGGCAGCGAAATTTCCTCTTCCAAGGGGCGCATGCTTTCGCTAATGGGGCTGCTCCCAAACGGAGGCAGATGGCGGAAACGCCGGGACGCCTGCCGGATGGGAACGCACTGGAACGGGGCCGTAGCTCAGATGGGAGAGCGCGTCGTTCGCAATGACGAGGTCAGGGGTTCGATCCCCCTCGGCTCCACCAAGTGCGCAGAGAGGCGAATGCCAAACAGGCCGTCGGCATTGTTGCCAGACGGCCTTTTTCGCATTCGCCCGATTGTGTTTGAACGGGCCGTTTGTCTCGGCCCAAGCCCCAAGTTCCCGAAAGCTGACCCATGCATTTTCTCGACCAGGCCAAGATCTTCATCCGTTCGGGTAGCGGCGGGCCGGGCGCGGTCAGCTTCCGGCGCGAGAAGTACGAGGAATATGGAGGCCCCAACGGTGGCAATGGCGGCAAGGGCGGCGACATCATCTTCGAAGCGGTGCCGGGGCTCAACACGCTGATCGATTTCCGTTACACCCAGCATTTCAAGGCGCAGCGCGGCGGCGGCGGCGCGGGCAGCAACCGCACGGGCGCTGGCGGCGAGGATCTGGTCATCCGCGTGCCGGTGGGCACGCAGGTGCTCGACGATGACCGCGAGACGGTGCTGCTCGACCTGACCGAGGCGGGCCAGCGCGAGGTGTTGCTGCGCGGCGGCGATGGCGGGCGTGGCAATGCCAGCTACAAGAGCAGCACCAATCGCGCGCCGCGCCAGCACGGGCCGGGCTGGCCGGGGCAGGAAATGTATGTGTGGCTGCGGCTCAAGCTGCTGGCCGACGTGGGGCTGGTGGGGCTGCCCAATGCCGGCAAGTCGACCTTCATCAACCAGATCAGCAACACCAAGGCCAAGGTGGGCGATTACGCCTTCACCACGCTGCGCCCGCAACTGGGCGTGGTGCGCCATCGCAACCGCGAGTTCGTGCTGGCCGACATTCCGGGCCTGATCGCGGGTGCTGCCGATGGGGCGGGCATTGGCGACCGTTTTCTGGGCCACATCGAGCGCTGCCGCGTGCTGGTTCACCTCATCGACATTACCGCCACCGGCCCCGGCAAGGAGCCGGTCGAGGCGCTTGAGATCATCGAGGAAGAGCTGGCCGCCTATGGCAATGGCCTCGATGAAAAACCGCGCCTGATTGCGCTGAACAAGATCGATCAGGCCGATGGCGAGCTGGTTGCCGCCTATGCAGCCGAGCTGATCGAGGCGGGCGCCGAGCGCGTTTTTGCCGTCTCGGGCGCCACCGGGCAGGGGATGGACAAGCTGCTCGATGCGGTGATTTCCTACCTGCCGGCCGCCACCGTGACCGAAAGGCCCGCGGGCGAGCAGGAAGAGGCCGACGACAAGCCCTGGTCGCCGCTATAAACGGCCACCGCTGTAAACGGTCACCGCTCTAAGCGGGGCGCTTTCCACAGGGCGGGGCGCATATTTGCCCCTTTCCTGTCACCGGGCTTTCTCCTAAGCGCTCGATCATGCCCGATCTGCCTGCCTCTCGCGCCAGCGCGCAAGCCGCCCCTGCCATTGCGACGCTGAAGGACCTGGCCGATGCGGCCCTGTGCCCGCGTCTGGTCATCAAGGTGGGCTCGGCGCTGCTGGTGGGCGCGCAGGGGGCAAGGCGCGAATGGCTGACTGAACTGGTGGCCGAAATCGCCGCGGGGCGCGCGCGCGGGCAGGATGTGATCGTGGTGTCCTCGGGCGCGATCGCGCTGGGCGCGCGCAAGCTGGGGCTGGACAAGGGCGGGCGCGGTAGCCTCGCCGATGCGCAGGCCGCCGCCGCTGTTGGCCAGATCGCCCTGTCAGGCCTGTGGGCCGAACTGCTGGCCACACACGGGCTGACCGCCGCGCAATTGCTACTCACGCTCGAGGATCTGGAGGACCGGCGGCGTTATCTCAACGTCACGGCCACGCTGGGGCGTCTGCTCGATGCGGGCGCGGTGCCGGTCATCAACGAGAACGATTCGGTCGCCACGCAGGAAATCCGTTTTGGCGACAATGATCGCCTTGCCGCGCGCGTGGCGCAGGCCGCGCGGGCCAGCGCAGTGCTGCTGCTTTCCGACGTTGACGGGCTGTATGATCGCCATCCCTCGCTGCCCGGCGCCAGCCTGCTGCCGGTGGTGCGCGGCGTGACCGACGAGGTGCGGGCGATGGCCTCGCCGGTGTCGGGTTCGGGCATGGGGTCTGGCGGCATGATCTCGAAATTGCAGGCCGCCGAGATTGCCGAGCTGGCCGGTATTGCGCTGGCCATCGGCAATGGCACGCAGGACGACCCGGTGGCGCGGATCATCGACAAGGGCGTGGGCACGCTGTTCCTGCCGCGCGCTGCCCGCGCGCGCACCGCCGCGCGCAAGGCGTGGCTGGGCGGGCGGCTGCGGCTCAAGGGCACGCTGGTGGTCGATGCGGGCGCGGCGCGCGCGCTGGCGCAGGGGGCCAGCCTGCTGGCGGCCGGCGTCACCGCGGTCGAGGGGCATTTCGTGCGCGGCGATGCTGTGGCCATTCGCGGCGGCGATGGCGCTGTGCTGGCCCATGGCCTGTCGGAATATGACGCGGGCGAATGCGTGGCGCTGATGGGCCTGCAATCGGGCGATCAGGCGCAGATCCTGGGCTATACGCCCCGTTCGGCGGTGGTGCATCGCGACCAGATGGTGCTGGTGTGAAGGCTGGCGCCACGCCCTTTATCGCGCTGACGGGCGGCACCGGCTTTGTGGGCCAGATGGTGCTGGAACTGGCGGCTGCACGCGGATTGACGGTGCGCGCGCTGGCGCGGCGGGTGCCAGCGGCCGTCCGCGGGGTCGAGTGGGTGCAGGGCGACCTGTCCGACCGGGCGGCGCTCGCCCGGCTGGTCGATGGCGCCGAGGCGGTGATCCACCTGGCAGGGCTGGTCAGCGCGCCCGATCCGGCCGATTTTACCCGCGCCAATGTCGATGGCACGCTGGCGCTTGTCGAGGCGGCACGGGCTGGCGGGGTGCCGCGCTTCGTATTCGTCTCCTCGCTCTCCGCGCGCGAACCGGACCTGTCGGCCTATGGCGCCTCAAAAGCGCGGGCCGAGCGGCTGGTGCGGGCCAGCGGGCTCGATTGGACGATCGTGCGCCCGCCGGCCATCTATGGCCCGCGCGACCGCGAGATGTTCGAACTGTTTCGCGCGGCCAAATGGGGCGTGGTGCCGGTGCCTGCGGGCGGCGCTGCCTCGATGATCCATGTGGAGGATCTGGCGCGGCTGCTGCTGGCGCTGGTGCCGGGCGGCGTGGGCGTCAACGGTCGCCTGTTCGAGCCGGACGATGGCCGGCCCGGCGGTTGGCCTCACCCGGAAATGGCGCGGGCCATTGGCCATGCGGTGGGGCGTCGGCGGGTATGGGTGCTGGAACTGTCACGCGCGATGCTGGAATGGGGCGCGCGCATCGATGGCTGGCTGCGCGGA
>DATMUT010000451.1:0-2346 GCA_035563755.1 Novosphingobium sp. | reverse complement strand
GGCCTGCGCGTGCGCGGCGACGAGGCGCAGGTGGTGCTCCGCGCCCGCGCCGCCGGCGAGCCGGTGTGATTACAGCACCCGCCACACCCACAGCTTGATGCCCAGCGGGTAGCGCGCGCCCGCGCAAATGAAGATCGAGCGGTTGAGCCAGTCGTATGGCCCGTCGGGCGCGATGAATTCGGGCACGGTGCGGAAATAATATTCGGCCGGGTCAACCGTTTCGCCGGCGGCCAGGCGGGCCATTACCTCGGGCGGGCCGTGGCGCAGCCCGCGATTGCGGATCTGGATGATGGCGCCATCGTCGGTCTCGATGGCATATATGGCGTCGGCCACGGTCACGCCATCGGGGCGCGTCACCTGCCAGTCGGCGGCATTGCCCACCAGCCGGCCCTTGATGAGCGGCCCTTCGACCCGGCCGCCGCCCACGATGGGAATGATGCGCCGCGTGCCGTCATAGGTCTGGCCGATGGGGCGGGGCGGCTCCAGTTCGCCGGTGGCTTCGTAGACGAATTCGAGTTCGGGCTTGATCATGCGGCATTCTCCCTTTTGGTGTAAGGCATAGCGTTTGCCCCGCGCAGGGCAACCTGTGCCTGCCCCTCTGGCCAGAATCGCCCGCGCGGCATAAGGGGGGCCATGATCCGTCTGTCCGACCTTGCCCTGCCGCTGGGCCACACGCCCGCCGACCTTGACGCCGCCATTGCCGAAAGGCTGGGTGTGGATGGCGCGCGCCTGCGCCATGTGCATGTGGTGCGCCGGGGCAATGATGCGCGGCGCAAGAACCAGATCCGCCTGGTCTATTTGCTCGACATCGACATCGAGGACGAGGGCGAGGTGCTGGCGCGCATGGCTGGCGATGCGCATGTGCGGGTGGCGCCCGACACTGCGTATAAATTCCCGCTGCGCGCGCCCGAAGGCTGGCAGCCGTCGGGCGAGGGCGAGCGGCCGGTGGTGATCGGCGCTGGCCCCTGCGGGCTGATGGCGGCGCTCATTCTGGCGCAGATGGGGTTGCGCCCCATCATTATCGAGCGTGGCAAGGCCGTGCGCGAGCGCACCAAGGACACCTGGGGCCTGTGGCGCCGCAGCGAGCTGACCCCCGAATCGAACGCCCAGTTTGGCGAGGGCGGGGCGGGCACCTTCTCGGACGGCAAGCTGTACAGCCGCATCAAGGACCCGCGCCACCTCTCGCGCAAGGTGCTGGTCGAATTCGTCAAGGCCGGCGCGCCCGACGATATCCTGTATGAGGCGCACCCGCATATCGGCACCTTCCGCCTGGTGACGATGGTGATGCACATGCGCGAGACGATCGAGAAACTGGGCGGCGAATACCGTTTCAGCACCCGCGTGCGCGATTTCGAGATCGAGGAAGAGGACGAGAACCGCGCTCTGGCGGGCCTGCACTGCGTCTCGACGCTGACGGGCGAGGAGAGCTACTTGCCCGCGCGCCACGTCATCATGGCGGTGGGCCACAGCGCGCGCGACACGTTCGAGGCGCTGCACGAGCGCGGCGTGTTCATGGAGGCCAAGCCCTTTGCCATTGGCGTGCGCATCGAGCACCCGCAAAGCTGGATCGACAAGGCGCGCTATGGCGCCCATGCGGGCAATCCGGTGCTGGGCGCGGCGGCCTATTCGATCGCGCATCAGGCCTCGAACGGGCGGGCGGTCTACAGTTTCTGCATGTGCCCCGGCGGGCGCGTGGTGGCTGCCACGTCCGAGGAAGGGCGCGTCGTTACCAATGGCATGAGCCAGTATTCGCGCGCCGAATTCAACGCCAATTCCGGCCTTGTCGTCACCATCGAGCCGGAGAAGGACTATCCGGGCGGGCCGCTGGCGGGCATCGCCTTTCAGCGGCATCTGGAATCGCTGGCGTTCAAGGCGGGCGGCGGCAATTACATGGCGCCGGGGCAGAAGGTGGGCGATTTGCTGGCGGGGCGCGCCTCCTCGGGTGAATTTGGCGCGGTGGTGCCCAGCTACAAGCCGGGCGTGCACCTGACCGACCTGTCGCAATGCCTGCCCGACTTTGTGATCGAGGCCATCCGCGAGGCGCTGCCCGTGTTCGGCCGCCAGATCCCCGGCTACGACCACCCCGACGTGATTATGACAGGCGTGGAAACGCGCACCTCCAGCCCGCTGCGCATCACGCGCGGGGCCGATCTGCAAAGCCTGAACACGCGCGGCCTGTATCCGGGCGGCGAAGGGGCCGGTTATGCGGGCGGCATCCTCTCGGCCGCGGTCGATGGCATCAAGCTGGCCGAGGCGGTGGCGGGCGAGGTGTTGAAGTAAGCGGACGCCGCTCCTTCTACCCTCTGGAAAACCGCCCCTGCCGCCCTTTCCCCATCCGCCGCCAGC
>DATMUT010000450.1:0-5747 GCA_035563755.1 Novosphingobium sp. | reverse complement strand
CAACCTGTATGAGCACGGGCTGAGCCAGGCCGGCTATCGGGTGGTGCGGGCCGAGGGCGGCGAAAAGGCCGAGAAGCTGCTGGCCAGCCAAGGCTTCGCGCTGGTGGTGACGGACCTGCGCATGCCGGCGGGCGACGGCTTTTCGGTCATCCGCGCGCTGGCCGAATTGCCCAGCGAGAGACGCCCCCCCGTGGTGGTGGTTACTGGTCGCTCGCTCAGCGCGCACGAGCAGCTCATCCTGGGTGATCGCACCCGCGCGATCATCGCCAAATCGGGCCTGTCTCCGCGTGCGCTGGTGGCGCAGGTGAGCCACATTCTGGACGAGGCGGCCTGAATTCTTGCGCGGGCCTGTCGTCCTTTGTTCGAAGCGAAACAAACGGGAATGCAAATGAACGCCCCAACAGGCCGGACAAAACGCCCCGTCGTGCTGGTTGTCGATGATGTCGCTGCCAATCGACAGCTGGTGTGCCGGCGCCTGGCCGACCATGGCTACGACCTGCACGAGGTGGACTCGGGCGAGGGGGCGCTGGCTTTCATCCGTGCGCGCAAGCCTGACCTGGTGCTGCTCGACTATATGATGCCCAACATGAACGGCATCGAGGTGCTGCGCGTGGTGCGGCAGGACTGGCAGATGGGCTCGATCCCGATCATCATGCTGACCGCGCGCGCCGAGGGCGAAGCGGTGGTCGAGGCGCTCGAGGCTGGCGCTGATGATTATGTGACCAAGCCGATCGATTTCGAGGTGCTCAAGGCGCGGATCGAGACGCAGCTGTTCAAGATGCGCTCGACCGCCGAGCTGCGCCAGACCAACGCCGCGCTGGACGAGCGGGCCGCGATGCGCGTGCTGGCCTTTGACGAGCTGCGCGATGAGCTGGAGCGCGAGATCGCTCAGCGGCGCCGGCTGGAAAAGACTTTGGCCGAAACGAACCTGCGGCTGGCCAAATGCGTGGCCTGTGGCGGTTTGGGCGAGGAAGCGCCGGCAGCGCCCCGTTTCTTTGCGCCGCCCGCCGATGAGCAATCGGCCCGCACGACCCGCATGATCCAGATCATAGATGCCATTACCCGCGCGATCGAAGCGGGGCGGCCGGTTAATCCCGCGCTGCTGGCAGCGCTGCGCGGGCAGGTGACGGCGCTGGGCAAATAGGCCCTGTTACGCAGTATTGCCGGGGTATGCGCTGCGCAAATCTGCCAGAGGGTCTGTTTGGCCTTTGTTTGCCAGGTCTTTCGTAAAACACAGGTTGCGGATCTGTCTGCCGCAAGCGTTGGGGGGCTCTGTCGGGGGAGGGGCGTGTTGCACGGTGACAACACCGGTCAGCTAAAGATCGCACCGTTAATGCAATCAATTGCAGAAACCTATTGCAATCGATTTCCGCCCTTGTCATTACCCTCTCATCCGAGCGATTCCGCAGACAGGGTCGCAGGCAAAAGAACCTCGACAAAAGAGGGGGAGGACATATGACCAATAGCATGTTGAAGACGTGCGTCTCGCTGGCTGCGCTCGGCGTTGCCAGTATCGCCGTGCCCGCTTTCGCCCAAAGCCAGACTGCCGCCGCCGCAGCGCCCGCCACCGATGACAGCCTTAACGCCATCGTCGTGACCGCGGCCACTGGCGACAAGTCGAAGATCAACAGCTCGATCTCGATCTCGTCGGTCAGCGCGCAGACGATTTCCGATTTCCGCCCCGCATCGCAAGGCGACCTGCTGCGCCTGCTGCCCGGCCTTCAGCCCAACATCTCGGGCCCGGGCGGCAACGGCAACTTTGCCGTGCGCGGCCTGCCCGTGGCCACCGGCGGCGCCACCTTCGTGCAGTTGCAGGAAGACGGCCTGCCCACCGTGCTTTACGGCGATATCCAGTTCGGCAACAACGACTACTGGACCAAGTTTGACGCGCTGACCGACAGCGTGGACGCCGTTCGCGGCGGCACCACCGCCACCCTTGCCAGCCAGGCACCGGGCGCGGTCATCAACTACATCAGCAAGACCGGCAAGTCGGAAGGCGGCTATATCGAGCTCGAGAAGGGCGTCGATTACGACTACACCAAGGTCAACTTCCGCGCCTCGGGCATCATCAACGACTCGATGTGGTTCAATCTGGGCGGTTTCGTCGATGTCGGCCACGGGCCGCGCCACGCCGCCTACAACGTGTCGAAATCCTACCAGATCCGCGGCAACATCACCAAGGAACTCGACAGCGGCAAGGGCTATCTGCGCCTGCTGTTCAAGGTGGCCGACACGCAGGAGCCCAACGATCCGGGCGGCATTGCCTGCGCCAACATCTCGGGCGGCACGGCCTGGGGCGGCAAGATCAGCAATTTCCGCCCCTGCGGCAATTTCGACACGCGCAGCCAGTCGAACTACTCGATCAACAACGCCTCGTTCTACTACATCGACACCGACGGCACCCGCAAGCTGGCGCCGCTCAACGGCATCACCACCCAGCAGAAGATGGTGCAGGGCCAGTTCCACTACGAGTTCAACGACCGCATCAAGCTGGACTATAACGCCCGCTACAACATCATGAGCGGCGGCTTCTCCTCGGCCTTCTTTGGCGCGACGGGCAGCAGCGGCGTGCTGGGCAGCACGGTGAACGGCGCGACGGTGGCCGCCCTGCGCTATGCCAATGGCCCCAGCGCCGGCGCGCTCTACACCAACCCGCTCATCAACACGAACACCAACGTCTATACCAAGCTGCGCGACATGGGCAGCTTCGTGAACGACCTGAAGCTGGCGGGCAAGTTCGACCTGGGCCACAATCTGCGCGCCACGGTCAACGCCGGCTGGTTCTACATGAGCCAGAACATTGCCGCCGACTGGCACACCAACCAGACCTATTCCGAGGTCAATGGCAACAACCCGGCCATGGTCAACCTGTATGACGCAGCCGGCAACCTGCTGACGGCCAACGGCATTGCCGGCTACAACAACAATTGGGGCGCCTGCTGCGCGCGTACCTACGACTACACCTTCACCGACAACGCGCCTTACCTGAACGTCAACATCGATGGCGGGCGCTGGCAGATCGACGGGTCGGTGCGCGAGGACTTCAACCACGGTTCGGGTTCGGGCAGCATCAGCACCGGCAACACCTATTACTACCCCGTGGTGCAAAAGGACCCGGCAACGGGCAACACCGTCACCACGCAGATCCCCTATTACCTGCCCGACGGCACGCCCGAGGTCATCAACTACTCGAAGGAGACCACCAGCTGGTCGTTCGGCGGCCTGTACAAGCCGGCCGAGAACACCTCGCTGTTCGTGCGCGCCAGCCGTGGTTCGCGCTTCAACGCCGACCGCATGACGTTTAACGGCTATTTCAACGCCAATGGCTCGCTTAACAGCACGACCGGCGCTGCTGCCGTGGCCGATTATGTGAACCAGTACGAAATCGGCGTGAAGAACCGTGGCCACCTGCTGGGCGGGCGCTACACGGCCGAACTGACGGTCTATCGCTCGAACTTCAACATCACCACCTACGAACTGTCGCAGACCAAGTGCGGCGGCGTTGCGGGCGGCTGTATCGTGGCCAATCGCTATCGCACGATTGGTGCTGAATTCTATGGCACCTACAATCGCGGGCCGCTCAGCCTGATCGCCAACATGACCTATAACCACGCCGAGAAGGAACCGGCGGGCACCTCGACCTATGTGCGCTCGGACGCGATCCCCGATCTGGCCTATACGTTCGCGGCCAATTACAACGTGATGGAGAACGCTTCTATCGGCATGAACGTGACCGGCCAGACGAGCACGGTCGATGTCAACGGGCTGGAATATCCCGGTTCGGCAGTGGTGGGCGCCAATATCAAGTACAGCCCGATCAAGAACCTGCAGCTGGGTCTGAACGTGACCAACCTGTTCGACACCATCGCGCTGATGGGGCCGGGCAACAATGTGGCTGCCGTGTCGGGCAGCAATGCCATCGTCAACGTGACCAACATGCCGGGTCGCACCGTGACCGGAACGGTCCGGTTCAGCTTCTGATGCGGGCGTGCCCGGCACACCGGGGCGCACCATTGGCGGCATGAAGGAAGGGGCGGGGCGGCACGGATTGCCGTTCCGCCCTTTTCGTGACTAGTGTGAGGCAGATGCGCGGGGCAATCGCGCCGGGAGGGACGGACATGCAGGATACCGATCGCCGGATTGGCTCGGTGCTGGTGGTGGGCGGCGGCACGGCCGGCTGGATGACGGCGGCGATGCTGGCCAATGTGCTCAAGCACAATTGCGCCATTACGCTGATCGAGTCCGACGAGATCGGCACCGTTGGTGTTGGCGAGGCGACCATCCCCCCCATCCGCCTGTTCAACGAGACGCTGGGCATCGACGAGCGCGACTTCATCAAGGCGACGCAGGGCACCTTCAAGCTGGGCATCGAATTCGTCGACTGGGCGCGGCAGGGGCACAGCTATTTCCACCCGTTCGGCCCGCATGGGCGCAATTTCGACATGGTGCCGCTGCACCAATACTGGCTGCGCGCGCGCCAGAAGGGCGAAACCGCCCCGCTCGACGATCACGCCATGGCCTGGGCGATGGCCAAGGCAGGGCGCTTTGCCCGGCCGGTGGGCGATCCGCGCCATGTGCTCTCGACCTTCGACTATGCTTATCACTTCGATGCCGGCCTCTATGCCCGCTATCTGCGCGACTATGCGCAGGCGCGCGGCGTCACCCGGATCGAGGGCAAGGTGGCCGATGTGGCCCTGCGCGGCAGCGATGGCTTTGTCGAAAGCGTGACGATGGCCGATGGCCGTGTGGTCGAGGCGGAACTCTTCATCGACTGTTCGGGCTTCCGGGGCCTGCTTATCGAGGGCGCGCTCAAGACCGGTTACGAGGACTGGTCGCACTGGCTGCCCTGCGACCGGGCGGTGGCGATGCCCTGCGCCAATGTCGGCGATCCTGTGCCCTACACCCGCTCGACCGCGCGTGAGGCTGGCTGGCAATGGTGCATTCCCCTGCAGCATCGCACCGGCAACGGTTACGTCTATTGCAGCGCCTGGATGGACGATGCCCGCGCGGCCGACCTGCTTTCGCAGCGGTTGGGCGGGGCGGCGCTGGGCGATCCGCGGCCACTGCGCTTTGCCGCCGGGCGGCGCAAATTGCACTGGAACCGCAATGTCGTGGCGGTGGGCCTGTCCTCGGGCTTCCTCGAACCGCTGGAATCGACCTCGATCCACCTCATCCAGGCCAATATCTCCAAACTGATGGGCCTGTTTCCCGACCGCGATTTCGATCCTGCAACACGCGACGAATTCAACCGCATCGCCACCGCCGAGGTCGAGCGCATCCGCGACTTCATCATCCTGCATTACAAGCTGACCACCCGCGACGATGCCGAGATCTGGCGCTATTGCGCGGCCATGGACGTGCCCGACACGCTGCAGATGAAACTCGATCATTTCCGCCGCCACGGCCGCCTCATCGCGCGCGAGATGGACCTGTTTGCGCCGCCATCGTGGCTGGCGGTGCATATCGGCCAGTTGAATTTCCCCGAGGGGCTGGACCCGCTGATCGACTATCGCGGCATCGATGCGCGTGGCTGGCTGGCGCAATTGCGCGGCGCCATGGCGGCCGAGGCGCAGAAACTGCCCACGCACCAGCAATTCATCGACCAGCACTGCAAGGCGGCGTAGCGCGCGTGGAGGCCGCCCACTGGCGTGACGAGGCGCGGGGCCTGCGCGCGCAGCAGCGCATGGCCGAGGCGGATGCCGCCATTGCCCGCGCCGCCGCGCTTGCCCCGACCGATCCGCTTATCG
>DATMUT010000449.1:0-4660 GCA_035563755.1 Novosphingobium sp. | reverse complement strand
GTTCCCGCCGTGAGCCCGGCCGACATGGCCCTGCCCGCCCCGGCCGAAGGCAGCGCCGAAGTGGCCGCCCGCGTGGCCGCCGCCCGCGCCATCCAGACCACGCGACTGGCCGGCACGCCCATGCACTGCAACGCCGAGTTGGCGGGCGAAGCGCTCGACATCCACACGGCCCCCGATGCCGAGGGGCTGGCGCTGCTGCAACGCGCCGCCGAAAAGCTGCACCTGTCGGCACGCGGCTACACGCGGGTGCTGCGCCTGGCGCGCACCGTAGCCGATCTGGCCGGCAGCGCGCAGGTTGCCCGCCCCCACATCGCCGAAGCCCTGTCCTATCGCCGACAGGGTGCCTGAACATCGCGCCGCACGGGCCAGCGTCAAACTGGCACGGTCAGTCGCATTGGACAAAAGTAGGGGTTGTTGTGCAAAATTCACATGGCCAACGCTACAGGGAGACAACAGCCGAGAGGAGGAAGGATTAGGTGTTTGCCTGGATAAGGTGCGTTTTCCAGCCGCATGAACCCAATCGCCGCAAAGTCCATAAGACCAAAGACGGAGAATATATCGGCAATTGCGCCTATTGCCGGGCGGCCATCCGCCGAAAAAAGCGCAACAAATGGGTCAGGGATTGGCGAGCGAACCGCAAAAGCCTGATTGCCACTCCTATCGATTCGCCTGACGACTGAAGGGAGCGACAATATAATCAGGGCAAGGGCGCGACCGCAGACGCGCCGGTGACTGGCGGCGCCGCAAGAGGCAGCGATACGCGCCGCACAGTCAAAACCTTGACCGGGCGCGCCAGCATCTGGCCTTTCATCACGCCCTCGCCCTCGGTTTCGGACAGGGGCGCATCCCATATGGCGCGTACCACATCCATGCCCGACACCACATGGCCAAAGGCGGCATAGCCCGCCTGCAGTTCGGGGTCGCTCGACTTGGGGTCGGCGTCCAGCCCCTCGATCGTCGAAAGCAGGATCGAGAAGTCGCCCGTGGCCGTGCCCGGCGCCAGGCGCGCCAGCGAAATCGCCCCGGCGATATGCTTTACGCCCGTCACATTGGTGGGCTCATGTGCGATGGGGGGCAGCACCCGCTTGGGGTCGCCCCGCACGCCGGCCTGGATCAGCCCGTTGGGCTGGTCGCCCCACTTCAGATGCATCGCCCGGTAAAAAGTGATGCCATCAAACCGCTTGCCATCGACATAGCGCAGGAAATTGGCCGTGGAGATGGGGGCATGCTTGCCATCCAGCTCGAGCGTGATGACGCCCATTTCGGTGGTGATCGCCACGCCCACCGTATCGGCCAGCGGGATTTCGACCGGCGGGGGCGCCTTGCGCAAAGGCGCGCGCGGGGCTGCAGCAAAAGACACAGGCGCGGCCAGCACACAGGCGGCCAGAACGGGCAGGGCGAATCGCAGGATCATGGCCCCTTTTTGCCGTCCCGCCAGCGCTTTGGCCAGTCGCCCCGGCCAGCCCGACAGATCAGCGGTGCCGCCCACAGGCCGCCTTGCAGGAACCGCCACCAGCACCCACCTGTTATACTCCGACACCTACACGCGAAAAGGAGTTCCCATGCCTGTAAAGACCGCAAGCGCCCGCTACGAAGGGCTTGGCAAGGAAGGCCGGGGGTTCATCTCCACCCAGTCGGGCGCGCTGGCCGAGCAGCCCTATGGCTTTGGCACCAGGTTCGAGGATCAGGCCGGCAGCAACCCCGAAGAACTGATCGCCGCCGCCCACGCCGCCTGCTTCACCATGGCCACCAGCTTTGCCCTGGCGCGCGCGGGCTATAGCGACGGCGTTCTGGACACCGGCTGCGCCATCACCCTGTCGCAGGCCGAGGGCGGCTTTGCCGTCACGCAATCGGCCCTCACGCTCAGCGCCACCATCCCCGGCATTACCGCCGAAGACTTCGAGCGCATTGCCGATGAGGCCAAGGCCAATTGCCCGATCTCGAAACTGCTGAACTGCCCGATCACGCTCACGCGCGAACTGGCCTGAGGCGCAAGCCGGGGCGGATCAGCCCAGCAGGCCGTAGCGGGCCAGATCCGCCTCGAGCGCGGCGGCGCCATTGACGAAATGGTGCGTGTGCCAGCCCAGCTTGGCCGCGGCGGCAACGTTGGCGGTATTGTCGTCCACGAACAGCATCTGCGCTGGGGCATGGCCAAAACGGCGCGCGGCCAGCTCGAAAATGGCCGGGTCGGGCTTCACCATCTTTTCCACGCCCGAAACCACCACATCGGCAAAATGGCGCATCACCGGCTGCGTGGGCACGAATGCCGGCCAGAATTCCGCGCCAAAATTGGTGATGGCAAACAGCGGCACGCCCCGCTGCGCCAGCCTGTCGACCAGCGCATGGGTGCCGGGCACCGGGCCGGGAATCGTCTCGTTAAAGCGCGTGGCATAGGCCTCGATATGCGGGGCATAGGCGGGGAACTGCGCCTGACGCTCTGGCACCATGTCGGCCAGCGGGCGGCCAGCGTCGTGCTGGAAATGCCATTCCTCGGTCACGACATGGGTGACAAACCATTCCAGCTCGGCCGGATCGGCTATCATCTTGGCGAACAGGCAGCGCAGGTCCCATTCCACCAGCACCCGGCCCACGTCGAACACCACCACGCCGGGCCGCGAATCCCTATCCATGCCGCTCACCTGATTCTCCGCAATGAGCGCGCCGGGCCAAAGGACGCCCGACGCCAAACGCCACAAGCCCGCTGCCCTGGCCCTCCATCATGACAGCATGATGGCAAGCGATCGGGCAGCGGGCCTGCATGGCAGGAGCAAGCCCTGCCGGCACCGTGTCATGCGCACCGGCGGAAACGCCCGCCGGCACAGGGCCAAATCAGCCCTGGCGCGCCTTGAAACGACGGTTCGTCTTGTTGATCACATAGGTGCGACCACGGCGACGGATCACGCGGTTGTCCCGGTGGCGGTCCTTCAGCGACTTCAGGCTGTTACGAATCTTCATGGGTCTTCTCTTTGCGGATCGTTCGGCGAAGAGCCAGAAATGATTCTCGCCGCCAGAAAATGAAGCCGGGCCACTACGGTTAGCCCCGATGAAAGTCAACCCCGGATGGCGCCAAGATGCAGCCGCCCGACCTAACGCCCCCAGCCCGGCCCGCGATCGCTGTGCCGGTCAACGAACCACAGGAACAGCGCCAGCTCGACGCCCATGACCGCGCGGACCTGCCACAGCCCCTCTGGCCCCATCAGGCGGTGCCCCAGCACGCTGGTGCCCGTAGCCACGGCCATGAACACCACCGCGGCCACCCAGCCGCTGGCATGGCGAATCCCATAGCCCAGCCCCTCGCCCCGGCGGCGCCAATGGAACCAGGCCTGTTCTGGCCGAGGCGCTTCTGGCCGAGATGATTCGTCTTGCGGGATCATCGCTCATTCTCCCCTGATGCTGCCCAGTTTCTCTTCCCACGCCAGCGCATGGGCCACAATCAGGTCCAGATCGTCATAGCACGGCACCCAGGGCAGGGTCGCCTTGATGCGGCTATTGTCGGAAATCAGCGAATCGGGGTCGCCCGCGCGGCGCTCGCACAGGGTGCGGGTCATCTTCCCCTGCGTGATGCGATCGACCGCGTCGAGCACCTCGAGCACCGAGAAGCCCCGGCCATAGCCGCAGTTCATGGTGAGCGAGCGCGCCGGCTCGGCCATCAGCGCCTCGAGCGCGAGCACATGGGCTGCGGCCAGATCGGAGACGTGGATATAATCGCGCACGCCCGTGCCATCGGGCGTGGCATAATCGGTGCCAAACACGCTCACCCCCGCGCGCTTGCCCAGCGCCGCCTCGACCGCAACCTTGATCAGGTGCGTGGCGCCCGCCGTCGATTGCCCGGTGCGCGCCTGCGGATCGGCGCCGGCCACGTTAAAGTAACGCAGCGCACAGAAGTTGACCGGATGGGCCGCCGCCACATCGCCCAGCATAATCTCGGTCATCAGCTTGGACATGCCGTAAGGATTGATCGGCCGCTTCGCGCTGTCCTCCTCGACCGGCGAGGTCTCGGGCACCCCATAGGTGGCAGCGGTCGAGGAAAAGATGAAGTGCGGCACGCCAGCGGCCACGGCAGCGGCAATCAGCGCGCGGCTGTTGGCAGTGTTGTTCTGATAATATTTCAGCGGGTTCTCGACCGATTCGGGAACCACCACCGAGCCGGCAAAATGCATGATGGCCCCGCGCGCCTGCCCCGGCGCGCCGCCCATGCCCTGTTCGGCGAAAATGCGGGCCAGCAACTGACCATCGGCAATATCGCCCTGATAAAACGGAACGCCATCAGGGATGGCAAAACGAAAGCCCGTGACCAGATTGTCGATCACCGCCACCGGCCAGCCAGCGTCGAGCAGGGCCAATACAGCATGGCTGCCAATATAACCGGCGCCGCCGGTAACCAGAACGGGAGTCTTGTCAGTCATGCGCCTGTCTCGCAGTGTTTCTTGAGCCACGCGGTTTAATACCGGCTTGCCATTCCCGGTCCAGCGAATTGATGCGCTGCAGCACAGACGCTTGCCAAGGAATGGCAGAAACTGAAAACAGGGCAAAATTTTGCGCGCTCGCCATTTTCCGGGCCTGCGGTTCATCCTGGCGCAAGGGTTGCAGGCCTAGCTGGCAGGGGGGCGGCATTCATTCCACGCCCGGAGTCTGCCCAAAATGCCCCAGATGCTCGCTC
>DATMUT010000448.1:0-2162 GCA_035563755.1 Novosphingobium sp. | reverse complement strand
GGTCAGCCACAATCCGGCCGAACATGTCGAGCCTGCCGATGCCGAGGCCGCGCTGGCGGTGATGCTGGGTTTTGTCGAGAAACTGGGAGAGAAAAGTGCCTGACCTGCCGCTGCCCGACCCTGCGCTGTTTGGCGAGATCGACCCGCCCCAGCGGTTGCTGATGGGGCCGGGGCCGGTCAACGCCCATCCGCGCGTGCTGCGCGCGATGAGCGCGGACCTGCTGGGCCAGTTCGACCCCGAGATGACCGGCTACATGAACCAGGTGATGGCGCTGTATCGCCCGGTGTTCGGCACGCAGAACCGCTGGACGATGCTGGTCGATGGCACAGCGCGCGCCGGCATCGAGGCCGCGCTGGTCAGCCTGGTGGCGCCGGGCGACAAGGTGCTGGTGGTCGATTTCGGCCGCTTCGGCCTGCTCTTGCAGGAGATACTGACCCGCATCGGCGCGACCATCGTGACCGTATCGGCGCCTTGGGGGCAGGTGGTGCCGATGGAGGCCATTGCCGCTGCTATCGCAGCGCACGAACCCAAGGTCGTGGCCTGCGTGCATGGCGACACCTCGACCACCATGGCGCAGCCGCTCGACGGGCTGGGCGCGCTGTGCCGGGCAGCGGGCGCGCTGTCTTACGTGGACGCCACGGCCACCATTGGCGGCATGGACATCGCCGCCGACCGCTGGGGCGTGGATGTGGTGACGGGCGGCCTGCAGAAATGCCTGGGCGGGCCGTCGGGCTCTTCGCCGATCACGGTTTCGGACCGCGCGGCCGAGCATATCTTCACCCGTCGCCACGACGAGAAAGGCATTCGCGGCGCCGATGCCGTCGATGGCACGGGGTTGCGCATCGGTTCGAACTATTTCGACCTGGCGATGATCATGGATTACTGGAGCGAGAAGCGCCTCAACCACCATACCGAGGCGACATCCATGCTGTATGCCGCGCGCGAATGCGCCCGCGTGGCGCTGGGCGAGGGGCTGGAGGCGCGCTTTGCTCGCCACCGGGCGGCAGGCGCTGCCATGTCGGCGGGCGCGCGCGCCATGGGCCTGCGCCTGTTTGGCGAGGACGCGCACCGCATGACCAATGTGACGGGCGTGTGGATACCCGAGGGCGTGGATGGCGAGGCCCTGCGCACCATGATGCGCGAGATGTTCGAGATCGAGATCGGCACCGCCTTTGGCCCGCTGGCCGGGCGCATCTGGCGGCTGGGGGCGATGGGTTACAACGCCATGCGGCACAAGGTGCTGATCACGCTGGGCGCGATGGAGGCGTGTCTGCGCGCGCAGGGCTTTGCCCTGCCGCCGGGCGAGGCGGTGCCGGCTGCCATCGCCGCATGGGACAAGGCAATGGGAGAGGGGGGATGACCATGCGCGACATGGCAGGTTACGGCGCTGCGCCGCCACAGGCCAACTGGCCGGGCGGGGCGAAAGTGGCGGTGCAATTCGTCATCAATTACGAGGAGGGCGCGGAAAACTGCGTCCTCAACGGCGATCCGGGCTCCGAGGCGTTTCTGTCGGAGATGGTGGGGGCCGCCAGCCATCCGGCCCGCGCCATGGCCATGGAAAGCCTGTATGAATATGGCAGCCGCGCCGGTTTCTGGCGCCTGCACCGCCTGTTTGCCGAGCGCGGATTGCCCGTGACGGTGTTTGGCGTGGCCGCGGCCATGGCCATGAACCCGGCCGCGGTCGAGGCGATGGTGAAGGCCGACTGGGAAATCGCCAGCCACGGGTTCCGCTGGATCGATTACCAGTATGTGGCCGAAGAGGTGGAGCGCGAGCATATCCGTCAGGCCATCGAGCTGCACACACAAGTGACCGGCAGCCGCCCGCTGGGCTGGTATCAGGGGCGCACCAGCCCCAACACTGCCCGCCTGATCGCGGCCGAGGGCGGGTTCCTGTACGATGCCGATTCCTATGCCGACGATGTGCCCTATTGGGATTACACCCATGCCGACGTACGCGGGGGCTGGCCGCAGCTGATCGTGCCCTACAGTCTGGATGCCAACGACATGAAGATGGTCGCGCTCAACGGTTTTACCGAGGGCGAGCAGTTCTTCCGCTATCTGCGCGATACCTTCGACCAGCTGTGCGAGGAAGGCGGGCGGATGATGTCGATTGGCCTGCACGGGCGCGTGGCGGGGCGGCCGGGGCGGGCGCGGGCGCTGG
>DATMUT010000447.1:0-2124 GCA_035563755.1 Novosphingobium sp. | reverse complement strand
GATCTTCTCGGTCTGGGCCGAATTGTCGGCGTTCTGCTTGATGTTGCCGGCCATCTCCTCAACCGAGCTGGAGGCTTCCTCGGTGCTGGCGGCCTGCTCGGACGAGCCTTCCGAGAGCTGGTGCGCGCTGTCGGCCAGCTGGGCGCTGCCATGGGCCACCTGGGTGGAGGCCGAGCTGATGCTGTCGGCAAACTGGCGCAGATTGTCGACCAGAGCATTGACGGCATTCTTCATGCGCTGATGGTCGCCCGAACAGTCGATTTCGACCTTTTCGCGCAGGTCCCCCCCGCTCACCAGCGCCAGAACGCGGTTGCCTTCGCCAATGGGGATGAGGATCGCATCGAGCATGGCGTTGATGCCATCGACCATGGCGGCAAAATCGCCCTTGCTGGCGCCCGGATCGCCGCGCTGGTCAAGCTGGCCACGGGTCGAGGCGCTGATCAGGCGCTGGATCTCGGCGGTGATGGCGCGCAGATTGTTGCGCAGGTTCTCGATCGTGTCGTTGATGAAGGCCTTCTTGCCGGGGAACGGCTCGAGCGGGGCGTCGAAGTCGCCCTCGCCAAAGGCCTTGACGCAGGCCATCGCTTTTTTCTTCACGGCAATGTGGCCGGCCACCATGTCGTTGATGCCGCGCGCCATCGTGGCAAATTCGCCGCTGAAGCGCTCGACCGGCACGACGACGTCGATGTCGCCCCTGTCGTGCTCGGTGCTCATGTGGTTCATCGCGGCGATCAGGCCCTTCAGATTGGCCCGCAGTTGCTCGATCGTGTCGTTGATGAAGGCCTTCTTGCCGGGGAACTGCTCGAGCGGGGCGTCGAAGGCGCCTTCGCCCAGCGCCTTGACGCAGGCCATCGCCTTCTTCTTCACGGCAATGTGGCCGCCCACCATGTCGTTGATGTTCTTCGCCATGGCGGCATATTCACCGCTGAAGCGCTCGACCGGCAGGACGACGTCGATATCGCCGCGCTCGTGCTGGCTGGACATGTCGTTCATCGCGCCCAGCATGGTCTTGACCGGCCCCAGCCCGCTGTCGAGCAGGCCATTCACCGCCGCCATGATCGCCATGGTTTCTTCGCTGCTGGCCGGCGCGACCAGCCTTGCCGACAGGTCGCCTGCGGCAATTGCGCCCTCCACGCGGGCGATCTCGTCAAGAATGGTGCGGCCTGAGACCCGAGAGAAAAAGGGGAACGACATGGCTTTCTATTCCTTCCAAACCGGACTGGTTCAGCGTTGGGCGGTGGTGGGTGAAGTGGCGGCAAAGGCGCCCTGAATGTTCTGGAGCGCATCGGCGAAGATGGCTTCCAGGTCGGGCAGAATGACAAAGGCTCCGCGCGGGCGGGCGATGGCGTGAATGAAATCGGGCCGCCAGCGCATGCCAACGCTGGGCGTCTCCTCGATCAGTATGCCTTCCATGGCGGCCACATCGTGCACCTTGTCGGCCAGAATGCCGATGGTGGTGGGCACGCCCTCGATCTGCGCCTCGATGACGATGACGCGGGTGTCCTCGCTGTGGGCGGCGCGCTCTATGCCAAAGGCCTCGGCCAGGTCGGTGAGCGGCACGATGGCGCCGCGCACATTGACCAGCCCGTTGGCAAAGGCGGGCGCGCTGGGCACCCGCGTGATGGTGGGCACCTCGAGGATCTCGCGCACGGCCTGCGCGTCGATGGCAAACATCTCGCTGTCGAGCGCGAAGGTGAGCACCCTTTCGGGGGCGACGTAGTCGGGCGTGCTCATGCGGCCACTCCTGCGCGATCGCCAGTGGCGCTGCCCGATCCGCGCTGGCCCTTTTGTGCCGAGGCGATCAGATTGGGCACATCGAGGATGAGCGCCACATTGCCGTCGCCCAGAATGGTCGCGCCCGAAAAGCTGCCAAGGCTGGCGTGAAAGCGCGAGAGCGACTTGATGACGGTTTGCGTGTTGCCAATGATCTGGTCGACCACCAGCCCGACACGCCCGCGGCCCTGGCCGGCGATGACCACCTTTTGAAACAGGTCGGGCGGATGATGGGTGGCAAAGCTGTCGCGCAGGCGCACATAGGGCACCAGCTCGCCGCGCACGTCGAGGAAGTTGCGCCGGGCAGCCGAGTTCACCTCGCTGGCGGGCAGTTCGATGCACTCCTCGACG
>DATMUT010000446.1:0-7198 GCA_035563755.1 Novosphingobium sp. | reverse complement strand
GGCGGGTGGGCGTTACCAGCACGGCCCCCTGCGCCAGCCCTTCGCTGGCCGGCAGCATGGCGCCTGCCTGCCCGCCGGGCGCCAGTCGCGCGTCGAGCATCAGCCTTGCGGCAATGGCGGGCGCCGTGCCGGACACGCGCGCGCTCAGGGCAATCGCGCCCTCGCGCCCCACCTCGACCTCGGCCGGGGCGGCAATGTCGAGCGCGATCAGCCGCCCGGCCAGAATGCCATCGGCCACACTCAGCCCCAGCACCAGCAGCCCCAGCACGGGCGCGGCCAGCCATGCCCCCGGCGCCACCGCCGCCAGCCCCAGCGCCAGCAAGGCCAGCCCGCCCAGCACCGCGCAGGCGCGGGGGGTGGGCACGATGGTGGGGCGCAAGGCGGCGATCAGGCGCGCGGCCACAGCCTTGCCGCGCCCGGCCAGCCATGCCCCTGCTTGGGTGGGCCTTTCGCGCCACAGCGCCATGGCCTTATCGCGGCGCCTGCGTGCGTTCGATCAGGTCGGCCACCAGCGCCTGCGTCGACTTGCCCTCGATCTCGGCGGCGGGGCTGAGCAGCAGGCGGTGGCGCAGCACCGCCGGGGCCAGCGCTTTCACATCGTCGGGCACCACGTAATCGCGCCCGTCGATGGCGGCGCGCGCCCGCGCGGCATTGGCCAGCAGCACTGCGGCGCGCGGAGAAGCACCGCAGGCCAGATCGGCGCTTTCGCGCGTGGCGCGCACCAGCCGCACCGTATAGTCGACCACGGGCGCGGCAATGGTGATGGCGCGCACGGCCAGCGCCGCTGCATCGATGGTGGCCGCATTGGCAACGGCGGCAATGGGGACTGTTGCCTGCGCCATGCCTGCCCCGCCAAAGCGGGCCACGATGCGGACCTCTTCCTCAAGGCTGGGGTAGGGCACCTCGAGCTTGAACAGGAAGCGGTCGAGCTGCGCTTCGGGCAAGGGGTAGACGCCCTGCGATTCGATGGGGTTCTGCGTTGCCACTACCATGAAATGCGCCGGCAGCAGGTGCCGCACCCCATCGAGCGTCACGCGCCGCTCCTGCATCGCCTCGAGCAGGGCGGCCTGCGTCTTGGGCGGCGTGCGGTTGATCTCGT
The DNA here is from genome assembly GCA_035563755.1 of Novosphingobium sp. Lineage (GTDB taxonomy): Bacteria > Pseudomonadota > Alphaproteobacteria > Sphingomonadales > Sphingomonadaceae > Novosphingobium. The sequence goes on along the minus strand of DATMUT010000446.1, from coordinate 6,099 downwards.
CGGCCAGCAGCAGGTCGCAGAACACCGGGCCGCGCGTCAGGGTAAAGGTGCTGGTCTGGAAATTGAACAGGTTCGAGCCCAGAATGTCGCCCGGCATCAGGTCGGGCGTGAACTGGATGCGCCCGAAATCCAGCCCCAGCGCGCCGGCAAAACTTTGCGCCAGGAAGGTCTTGGCCGTGCCCGGCGGCCCTTCGAGCAGGACATGGCCCTGCGCCATCAGCGCGATCAGCAGATGGTCGATGGTCTCGTGCTGGCCCACGATGGCCTTGGCCACCTCGGCGCGGATGGCGCTGGCCAGGGCGCGCACCTGTTCCAAAGGCAGCGGCTGGGCCGGTTGTGCCGGGTCAGTCATCGGGTCAGCATCCTCTCGATGGCATGGAGGGCGCGCGCGTGGCGCAGGATTTCGGCCGGGCGGCGCGCATCGCGCAGCGCCGCGGCGGCGGTGGAAAAGGGCGTGGCCCCGCCCCGCGCGGCCAGCGCGCGGTCGATGGCGGCCTCGGTCAGCGCGTGGTCGGCATGGCGCGGCAGGCCCAGCGCAGCGGCAATCCGCCCGCGCACCGCATCGGCATAGGGCGCGCCCAGCAGGTGCCAGCGCCGCGTGCGCGCCACCAGCCCGGCGCCATTCTCGATCAGCGCGCGTTTGCCAAAGGCGATTTCGCGGCCCGATGTGGTGCCCGCGCCAAAGCGGCAGAAGGCCCGCCACCCCGCCGCCATCCCGGCCAGCACCAGCACCAGCGTGGCCGCCAGATAGGGCGGCGTAAAGGCCAGCGTGAGCAGGTTGGGCGAAAAGCCCAACCCGTTGAGCGTGATGTCGAAGGTAACGCGCCGGTCGGCTGCGGGCACATCGCGCAAGGCGCGCGCTACCAGCGCCTCGGCCAGAATGGCGGCTTCGGGGCGGGCCATGCCGTAATTGTCCAGCAGGTCGGGCTCGTACACCAGGATCAGCGAATACCGGCTGTGTTGGCGCGCCAGTTCGCCGGCCAGCACCCTTTGGCCTGCGGCTTTGCCAGCTTGGCCCGGGGCTGTGCCCCCTGCGTCCTGCGCGCCGGCAACCACCAGCGCGGTCATGCCCGGCGCCCGGCCCGACTGCACCTGACGGGGCTGCGGCAGCCGTAGAATGGCGCTTGCCCCAAGGGCGCTGGTGGCCTGCGCGGTGGTCTGGCCCGGTGGCAGCGGGCCCAGCCCGATCTGCACCTCGTCGTGCCAGCCCAGCCATTCGGGCGGCGATCCATCGCCCATCTGCACCCAGCCCTTCCGCATGCCCGGCTGCCCGTCGGGGGCAGGCCATGCCTGCCATTTGGGCAGGATGACCATGACTGGCCCATGTTCGAGATGGCGCCCGGCAATGCGCCCGATCTCGCCCGGCTTGGCGTTGTGGGGCGGTGTCAGCACCAGCAGGCCCGGCGTGGTGATGGCCGTGTCGCTGCGCCCGGTGCCAACCTCGTAGCCGGCCTTGTCCAGCACGGCGGCCATGGCGGCAAAACCGTTCAGCCCGCGCCCTCCGGCATGGCCGCCGCCATCGTTGGCGTCGCCATAGCCAAGGCCCGTGCCCAGCATCCACAGGATGGCCAGCAGCAGCGCGCAGCCCAGCACTACCAGCGCCAGCACGCTGCCCGCGGCAAACGGGGCGTTCGGGGCCGGTTTCGCGCTCATGCGGCGGCCAGGCGTTGCAGGGCAAAGGCGGCATAGGCCTCGCGGGCGCTGTGCCAGTCGGGCGCGGCCAGCGGGCGCAGCGCATAGCGGCTGGCCTCGACCAGGGCGGCGATGCGGGCAAAGGCAGCGCGCGCCGCGCCGGGCAGGGCGGGCAGGTGAGCGATCTCGCGCGCGGTGCTGGCCGGCCCCAGCCATTCGGGGCGGGCGGTGGCAATATGCTCGAAACTGCGCAGCAGCAGCAGGTGGGCGGCGGCGTCATAGTCGCCCTGGGCGGCCAGCCTGTCGGCTTCCTCAAGCAGCGCGCGGGCCTGTTCCTGATCGGGCGCCCATGCGGGGGCTGGGGGCGCCGGGCGCGCGCGCCAGCGGGCATAAAGCGGCGCTGCAATCTGCCACACCAGCGCCAGAACGCCCACCACCGCCAGCGCGATCAGCAATTTCTCGAGCACCGGCCACGACATGCCCAGCGCCCGCGCCACCGGCTCGAACACCTTTGCGAGCCAGCGGCCCAGCGCCTGCAGCCAACCGGGCGGGCCGGGGGGCAGCCAGTTGGGCAGCGGGGCGAACTGGATGGACGGGTCGGCATGCACTGCCTGCCAGTGCTGGCGCGCGGCATTGGCCAGCGCGTCGGCCTGCGGGCTGGCCGCCTGCGCCTGCGCTGCCGGAATTGTCGCTGCCCCTGCCACTTGCACCCTCGCCTCGCATCGCGATGCGCCGGGTCTGGCACGCCCATTCCTTGCTGGCAAGCGCGGGCGCAAGCCTTGGCGCGGCATTTGTCGCGCTATTACCGCAGGATGGGCGCCTCGCCCGGTTTAACCGCGCGGGCGGGCCTGCGCATAGGTGCCCAGCAGGCGCAGATCCTTGGCGTGGAAGGCCAGTTCCTCGATCGCGCGGTCGACCGCCGGTTCGCCCGGCACGCCCACGATGTCCATGAAGAACATGGTCGCGGCAAAGCTGGCGCCCTTCTGGTAGCTTTCCAGCTTGGTCATGTTCACGCCGTTGGTGGCAAAGCCGCCCAGCGCCTTGAACAGCGCGGCCGGCACGTTGCGCACCTCGAAGATGAGCGTGGTCATGGCCGGGTGGCCCACCAGCGATGCGGCATCGCGCGGCGCGCGGGCCAGCACGACAAAGCGGGTGGTGTTGTCGGCCGCGTCCTCGACTCGGCTCTCGATGATGTCGAGGCCATAAAGTTCGGCCGCCAGGGCCGGGGCGATGGCGGCCGCTGCCGGGTCGCCCATTTCCTTGACATAGGCGGCAGCGCCGGCGGTATCGGCATAGGCCATCGGCACGATGCCCCGCTCGCGCAGGTAGTGGCGCGACTGGCCCAGCGCCTGCGGGTGCGAATAGGCGCAGGCGAAAGGCCCCTTGGCGCCGGGCAGCGCCATCAGCGCATGGGTGATCGAGAGGAAATGTTCGCCAACGATCGACAGGCCGCTTTCGGGCAGCAGGAAATGAATGTCGGCCACGCGGCCGTGCTGCGAATTTTCAATGGGAATCATCGCCTTGTCGGCGCGGCCCTCTTTCACCGCATCCAGCGCGTCCTCGAAGCTGAAACAGGGCAAAGGCGCGCAGTCAGGCGCGTATTCGAGCGCCGCGCGGTGCGAATTGCACCCGGGCGCTCCCTGAAAAGCGATGGCGCGCGCAGGATTTGCAGCGGCGGCATCGGTCAGCGATTTGACCTGGATCAGAGCGGGCGTAGGAAAGCTGTGCATAGCGGGGCTCGCGTTAGACGGCCATTGGCGTTCCCGCAATGGTTCTTGCGCTTGTGTGTGGCGCTCTCTACTGTCGAGGGCAAAACAGTGGAATGGCTTTTCGGGCAGGGGCATATTGATGAGCGGTCGTTTCAATACCATCGCGGGCTGGGTCTTGGGTTCTGGCATCGTGGCTCTGGGCCTTTCGAGCCTGAGCGCGCACTATTTCCATGCAAACAAGGCCGAGCGCCCCGAGGCGATGGGCTATCCAATCGCCGGCGTAACCGGCGCCGAGGGCGGGGCGGCAGGCGCTGCTGTCCCGATCGAGGCGCTGTTGGCCAAGGCCGATCCGGCCAAGGGGCAGCAGGTGTTCCAGAAGTGCGCGGCCTGTCACACCGTGACGCAGGGCGGCGCCAATGGCATCGGCCCCAACCTGTGGGGCGTGCTGGGCGACGAGATCGCCAAGGGGCGCGGGGGCTTTGCCTTCTCCGATTCGCTGGCCAAGAAGGGCGGCAAGTGGGATTTCGCCAGCCTCGACAAGTGGCTGACCAATCCGCGCGCCTTTGCCGACGGCACCAAGATGACCTTCGCCGGGCTTGATTCGGCCGAGGAACGCGCCGACGTGATGGCCTATCTGAACAAGCAGGGTTCGAACCTGCCGCTGCCGGCGGTGCCGGCCGCCGCCGCTGCTGGCGCAGCCCCCGCCGCGGGCGCTGCCAAGGTGGCCGTGGGCGATGCGGCCAAGGGCCAGGCCGCCTTTGCCAAGTGCGGCGCGTGCCACACCATCAACGCGGGCGGGGCCAATGGCATCGGCCCGAACCTGTCGCATGTCGTGGGCGACGACATCGGCAAGGGCCGTGGCGGCTTTGCCTTCTCGGACGGGCTGGGCAAGGTGGGCGGCAAGTGGGACGAGGCCAAGCTGGACAAGTGGCTGACCAGCCCGCGCGGCATGGTTTCGGACACCAAGATGACCTTTGCCGGTGTCGACAATGCGCAGGAGCGCGCCGACATCATCGCCTATCTGAAGGCGAACTGAGCCGATCTCGCTTGGTCTGACGGATTGAAAGGGCGCGATGCCGGTGGGTGTCGCGCCCTTTGCTTTGGCCTTTTTGCGGGTGACTGACCGCTACGCTGCCAGCGCAAACTTGTTTGCGTTGCATACAAATTTGCGCTAGCGCCATGGCAGACGGTGCCGCCATTCACGAGCGGCCCGCAAGGCGGAGAGAGCGGATGGTCGAAATCCTGCGCGGCGATATTCTGGCCGAAAAGCTCGAGGCTGGCGTGCGCGAGCGCGTGGCCGAACTGAAGGCGCGCCACGATTGCCAGCCGGCGCTGGCGGTGGTTCTGGTGGGGCAGGACCCGGCCAGCGCGATCTATGTGGGCCGCAAGAAGCGCGCCGCGGCCCGTGTGGGCATTACCTCCATCGAGCACCGCCTGCCCGCCGACACGCCCGAGGCCGATCTGCTGGCGCTGATCGCGCGGCTCAATGCCGATAGCGGCGTGCATGGCATTCTGGTGCAATTGCCGCTGCCCGCGCAAATCTCGTCGGACAGGGTGCTGGGCGCGATCGACCCGGCCAAGGATGTCGACGGCTTCCATCCGGTCAATGTTGGCCGGCTTTCCACTGGCACGGGCGGGCTTATCCCCTGCACGCCGCTGGGCTGCATGATCCTGCTCGAACAGGTGATCGGCGATTTTCGCGGGTTGAAGGCGGTCGTCATCGGCAAGTCGAACATCGTGGGCAAGCCGGTCGCGCTGCTGCTGCTCGAGCGCGAGTGCACCGTGACCGTCACGCATATCCACACGCGCGGCCTGGCCGACATCTGCCGCTCGGCCGACATTATCGTGGTGGCCGCCGGCAGCCCGGGCCTGCTGCGCGGCGATTGGGTGAAGCCGGGCGCGGTGGTGATCGATGTGGGCATCAACCGCGTGACCGGCGCCGATGGCCAGCGCCACATCGTGGGCGATGCCTGCGCGGGCGAGATGGATCATGCCGGCGTGTTGACCCCGGTGCCGGGCGGCGTGGGGCCGATGACCATCGCCTGCCTTTTGTCGAACACTTTGCGCGCGGCCGAGATTGCGCTGGGGCTGCTGCCGGGCTGAGGCCGTAGATGGCTATTGTCTATCGTAATGGTTGAGATATGCTGTGGCGATGCCTGGCGGCTTGTGCCCGCCCCATCGCCACAGGAATGCAGCATGCCCGACCACCGATTCGTGCCCGCACAAGACAGCGCTCACAGCTCTGCCCGCGATGACCGCGCCGGCGACAAGGCCGCCGCCGCCGCGCGCCATCTGGCCGAGAGCCTCGAGAATGTGCGCGAGGCTTTGCAGACCATCCGCTATGGCAGCATCGCGCTGACCATTCACGAAGGCCGCGTGGTGCAGATCGACGTGACCGAAAAGCGCCGCTTCAGGCCCGAGTAGGCCGATCGCCCCGCAGGCGCGCGCAGGAAATTTCGTAATGGCGGGTACAGCTTGGCCGGGCTAGAGCGTGGGGCAATCTCGTTTATCCCCAGGGAGCGACACGCATGACCACCCCCATCCGCCAGCTGGCCGCCCTGCTGCTGGCCGCGCCTGCTGCCTTGATGGCGCCCCCGCTGCTGGCGCAAGAGGCGCCGGCGCACACCGCCTTCGGCACCTGGGGCGTCGATCTCTCGACCCGCGATACATCGGTCAAGCCGGGCGACGATTTCCAGCGCTATGCGGCGGGCAAATGGCTCGACGCCACGCAGATTCCGGCTGACCGCCCTTCGGTGGG
>DATMUT010000445.1:0-2660 GCA_035563755.1 Novosphingobium sp. | reverse complement strand
CGGCTCGAGGATGTGTCGGCGCCCTCGGGGGGCTATGATTTTGGCGGGCTGATGATGGGCGGCATTGGCAAGGTCGAGCTGCTGCGCGGGTCGAACAGCGTGATCTGGGGCTCGCAGGCCATTGGCGGCGTGCTGGCGCTGACCAGCCGTGAGCTGAACGGCTTTGAGGGCAATCTGGAATATGGCAGCAACCAGACATGGAACGCGGAAGGCACCGCTGGCATCTCGCGCGATAACTACGCGCTGACCGTCGATGGCGGCTATGTGACCACCGATGGCATTCCCACCATGACGGGCGACACCAAGGGCAACAACTTTGGCCAGGCCCATGTGGCGGCGCGCGGGCGCATCAAGCTGGCGCAGGACCTGAACCTGGTGGCCAATGCCCGCTATGCCAACAGCAAGCTGAACGTCGATTCCTATGTCGGCTACGACCCGGTCACCTATGCCTCGATCTACGAGAACCACGGGGAATATCAGACCAGCCAGCAGGCATCGGGCCGCATCGGGCTGGACTATGCCGGATCGGTTCTGCAACTGCGTGGCGGGGCGTCGCTGTCCGACATGCGCCGGTCCTATACCGACCCGACGCTGAGCGGCGTGCCCTATTCGACCTATATGGGCCGCAATTCGATGGTCGATTTCTCGGGCCACCTGAACCTGCCCCAGCATTTCGGCCTCGACTTTGGCGCCGACAGCACGTGGAGCCGGTTCCGCGACACCTATGACGCGCAGGCCCAGACCCGCCTGACCCATGGCCACGCCATGCTGGGCTGGCACGAGCGCGGCATCGATCTGGCCGCCGGCGTTCGCGTCGACGATCACTCGACCTTTGGCACGCACTGGACCTTCGGGGCCAATGGCTCGGTGCGGGTGTATCGGGACGTGCGCCTGCGCGCCTCCTATGGCGAGGGCTTCAAGGCGCCCACGCTCTATCAGCTGCTCTCGGACTACGGCAATCGCGCCCTCGCGCCCGAAACCAGCAAGAGCTATGACGTGGGGCTGGAAAAGGGCGACCGCAACGGGCGCATGCACGCCGCCGTCACGTGGTTCCACCGCGACACCAGCAACCTCATCGACTTTGTCTCGTGCTCCAGCCTGAACGCCTGCGCCACGCGGCCCTATGGCCTGTATGCCAATGTGGGCAAGGCGCGCGCCGAAGGCGTCGAGATCGAGGCCGATGCGCGGCCGGTCGAGACGCTGCAGCTGCACGCCGCCTACACCTATGTGCAAAGCCAGAACCGCACCGCAGGCAGCGCCAATTACGGCAAGGATCTGGCCCGCCGCCCGCGCCAGATGCTGACCGTCTCGGGCGACTGGACCAGCCCGCTGCATGGGCTGGCGCTGGGCGCCGATGCGCGGCTGGTGGGCGAAAGCTATGACAATGCCGCCAATTCGGTGCGCCTTGGCTCGTATGTGCTGGTAGGCCTGCGCGCCAGCCTGCCCATCTGCAACGGGGCCGAGCTGTATGGCCGCATCGAAAATCTGACCGATGCGCGCTACATGGTGGCCAGCGGCTATAACGCCATGGGGCGCACCGCGACGGTGGGCGTGCGCGTAAAGATGTAAGGACAGTGGCGATGCGCGGGGTGGTGGCAATTGCGGCGCTGATACTGGCGGGCTGTGGCCCGCTGGCGGATGTGCGCCAGCCTTCACCTTCGCGCATCCTCAGCCTGAACCCCTGCACCGACGCCATTCTGGCGCAGGTCGCCGACCCCGCGCAGATCGCCGGGCTTTCGACCTACAGCTCCGATCCGGCGCAATCCTCGATGGATGTGGCATTGGCGCGGCGCTTCCCGGCCAATGGCGGGACTATCGAGGAAGTGCTGGCGGTAAGGCCGACGATGGTGATCGACGGGGGCTTTTCCTCGCCGGCGGTGCAGGCCGCCTATCGCCGGGCGGGCATTGCCTATGCCGGCTTTGGCATAGCGCGCAGCATTGCCGAGAACGAGGCGCAGATCCGCCAACTGGCGCGTCTGGCCGGCCACCCCGATCGCGGCGAGGCGCTGATCGGCAGGATCGAGGCGGCTTTGCAGGCGGGCGCGCCGCTGGCGGGGGCGCCGCGCATCACCGCATTGGTGTGGCAGGGTGGCGGGCGCGTGGCCGGGCGCGAAACATTGATTGGCGAGATGATCGAGCGCACCGGCTTTGCCCATTTCAGCGCCTTGCGCGGGTTGGGCCAGTCGCAGCTTCTGCCGGTCGAGCAGGTGATGGCCGATCCGCCGCAGGTGATATTGGCCGTCACCCATGGGCAGGCCGAGGACCGCATATTGAACCATCCCGCCTTGCGCTCGGTTGCCGGCTTGCGCCGCTACCGGCTTGACCCCGCTCTGGAATATTGCGGCGGGCCAACGCTGATCGCCCTTGCCGGCCGTCTGGCCCATATCAGGGCAGAGCTTGCCGGAGGGGGCATATGAGCCGGCTGTCGATGTGGTTGCTGGCGGTGCTGGTGCCGGTGCTGGCGCTTTCGCTGTTGGCCGGGCGGGTGTGGATCAATCCGCTGCATCCGCCTTTTCCGGCGGCCATGGCGATCTTGTGGCAGCTGCGTTTGCCGCGCGCCTGCCTGGCGCTGGCGGTGGGGGCAGGGCTTGGCGGGGCGGGGGCGGCCATGCAGGCCTATCTGCGCAATCCGCTGGCCGATCCGGGGCTGTTCGGCATTG
>DATMUT010000444.1:0-4118 GCA_035563755.1 Novosphingobium sp. | reverse complement strand
CGCCCGCCAGCGCGCGCCGGCCCCCGCTTGCGCCCGGATGCGCGCCCTGAAGTACGGGATGCCTTGGAAATACCTGCTGCCATGAAAATACCTGCCGGGCCTTCGGTTGCCATCAACGATGCCCGCCATTCCACCGAATCGCCTGAACCTAGCCTTTGATATGCAGCACGCAGATGAGCGTGAACAGACGCCGGGCTGTGGGAAAGTCGGTTTCCACCTTGCCATCCAGCCGCTCGAGCAGCAGCTCGGCCGCTTCGTTGTGCACCCCGCGCCGGGCCATGTCGATCGTCTCGATCTCTTGCGCGGTGGCCTTGCGGATGGCCTGGTAATAGGAATCGCAAATGGCGAAATAATCGCGGATGGGCCGGCGAAAGCGGCCCAGCCCCAGCACCAGCGTCTCCAGCTCGTTGCCGTCCTGCGCGGCGATTTCCATGATCAACCGGCCATCGTTCACCGAGAGGCGCAGGCGATAAGGCCCGGTATGGCCCGCATCGAAGGCCCGCAGCGGCCGGAAGGCGTTTTCCTCGATCAGGTCGAAGATGGCGATGCGCCTCTCCTGCTCGATATCGGCGTTGCGCCACAGGATCGTGGCGTCGTCGAGTTCGATATGGGCGATGCGCGGGTCTGCCATGGGGGGCAACATGTCGCAAATGCGCGAGAGCGCCGCAAGGGGGGCAAAGGTAGATATAGGTGCCTGATTTGCGCGTTTTTTGCCTTTTGTCGAGCAGTGTGGCCGCGATTCGCCCTTGAAGCGTCCCCGATATCCACAAGGCAAGCCCCCCGCCCGCGCGCGTCGCACCATTGCCAAACGCGCGAGCGCGTGCGCATGGAGGCGTTTATGTCCGACCCCGTCCTGATGCACCCTGCCGCCGTTGGTGGCCCCCTTGTCGCTGCTGCCTCACCCGAGGCGCAGGGGCGCAAGCTGCCCTCGAACATCGAGGCCGAGGCGGCGTTTCTGGGCGCGGTGCTGATCGACAACCGGGTGGTCGAGGAGCTGGGCAAGCCGCTGAGCCCCACGCATTTCTTCGAGCCGGTGCACGGGCGCATCTACGAGCGCATCCTGCAGCTGATGGACCGCAAGGCGGTGGTCACGCCCGTCACCCTGCGCCCCTATTTCGAGGCGGACGAGGCGCTCAAAGAGCTGGGCGGCACCGCCTATCTGGCGCGGCTGACCGCCGATGGCCAGGGGCTGATCGCCCCGCGCGCGCTGGCCGACCAGATCTACGACCTGGCGCTGCTGCGCGAACTGGTGCGGGTGGGGCGCGACCTGATCTCGGGCGCGATGGACACCAGCGAATCGGTGGAACCCACCGAGCAGATCGAGGCCGCCGAAGCCGCGCTCTACAAGGTGGCCGATGGCGCCGGCACGTCGAACGAGGCGCAGAGCTTTGGCCAGGCGACGCGCACCGCCATCCAGAACATCGAGAAGGCGTTCAATTCGGGCGGCCATGTCGCGGGCAAGACCACGGGCCTTGACAGTGTGAACCAGCGCATCGGCGGCCTGCACGATTCCGACCTTATCATCCTGGCTGGCCGTCCGGGCATGGGCAAAACCTCGCTGGCCACCAACATTGCCTTCAACGCGGCCGACCGGCTGCTGACCGACCTGACGCTGGGCATGACGGCGGACAAGTCGATTGGCGCTGCCACCGTGTTCTTCAGCCTCGAAATGAGCGCCGACCAGCTGGCCACGCGTATTCTGGCCGAGCAGTCGGGCATTTCCTCCTCGGCGCTGCGCATGGGCAAGATCAGCCGCGAGGATTTTCAAGCACTGTCCTATGCCAGCCAGCGTCTGGCGCAATTGCCGCTGTTTATCGACGATACGCCGGGCCTGACCATTGCGGGCCTGCGCGCCCGCGCCCGGCGGTTGAAGCGTCGGCACGACATCGGCCTCGTCATTGTCGACTACCTCCAGCTGCTGCAAGGCTCGGGCAAGGGGAACGACAATCGCGTGAACGAGATTTCCGAGATCAGCCGTGGCCTCAAAACGCTGGCCAAGGAATTGCACGTGCCGGTGATCGCGCTTTCGCAGCTGAGCCGTGCCGTCGAGCAGCGCGAGGACAAGCGCCCGCAGCTTTCGGACCTGCGCGAATCCGGCTCGATCGAGCAGGACGCCGACATGGTCTGGTTCGTGTTCCGCGAGGACTACTACGTCAAGGGCCGCGAGCCCAAGGAACCCAGCCCAACCGATCCGCAGCCGATCCACGACGCCCACATGAAATGGGCCGAGGAAATGGAGCGCGTCAACGGCCTGGCCGAACTGATCATCGCCAAGCAGCGCCACGGCTCGACCGGCAAGGTGCGCATGCGCTTCGAGGCCAAGATCACCAAGTTCAGCGATCTGGCGCCCGAGGAACTGGCCGCCTACAGCTATGGCGGCGACGAGTAAGCAGCCCTCCGGCGAGGCGGCGGCCCGAAAACCTTGACTTTCGGGCGCTGGCTGCGTATCGGCAATGTTTCGCTACAGATTCTCACCAATCAAACGGAGTGCCCGGATGGCGCGCGTTACCGTCGAAGATTGCGTCGACAAGATTCCCAACCGTTTCGACCTCGTCCTGCTGGCCGCCCAGCGCGCCCGTGAAATCTCGGGCGGCGCCGAGCTGACGCTGGAACGTGACCGCGACAAAAACCCGGTCGTGGCCCTGCGCGAGATTGCCGAGGAAACCGTGATTCCGCGCAACCTCAAGGAATCGCTGGTGCTTTCGCTGCAGCGCGTCCTGCCTGACGACGACGACGAGGCCGACGAAATCGGCTCGCTCTCGCAGTCGGCCGAAGCGCTGCGCATTACGGCCGCGGCGCCCGTGCGCAACACCTCGATTGGCGGCGACTACGACGGCTAAGGCCGAAGCAGCAGCAGCCCAAAACAAAACCCCGGTCGAAGCACTCGCTTCTGCCGGGGTTTTGTTTTGCCCAATCCAACGAGTTGCCCCGTTGGCGAGCGAGAGGCCGGATGACCCGCCCCTCGCCGCATGGTTCACTTTTGCGGTGTGTACGCCACGCCAACCGGGCGCATACCCGCACGCGGCACACTCGCCCCCCGAATGGCGGCGGGCAAAGGCGTGCCAACAGGCGCATCGGGCCGGTCAATCACGCCAGTGTCCATGATCTGGCGAATCTCGTCGCCAGTCAGCGTTTCATACTCGAGCAGCGCCTTGGCCAGCGCGTGCAGCTTGTCTTCCTGCTGGCGCAGGATGTCGGTCGCCCGCACATGCGCGCCATCGACCAGAGCGCGGATCTCGCTGTCGATCAGCTTGCTCGTCTCGTCCGACATCAGCAGGCGCTGGCTGCCGCCCATGCCCAAGTAGCCTTCCTGGCTTTCCTCGTATTGCAGCGGCCCCAGCTTGTCCGACATGCCCCATTTGGTGACCATCGAGCGCGCCAGACCCGTAGCGTACTGGATATCGCCCGACGCGCCGGAGGACACCTTGTCATAGCCAAAGATGATCTCCTCGGCCACGCGGCCACCCATGGCGACCGACAGGTTCGCATGCATCTTGTCGCGGTGGTACGAATAGCTGTCACGCTCGGGCAGACGCATGACCATGCCCAAAGCACGCCCGCGCGGGATGATCGTCGCCTTGTGGATGGGGTCGGACGCCGGCTCGTTCATCGACACCAGCGCGTGGCCGGCCTCGTGATAGGCGGTCATCTTCTTCTCTTCCTCGGTCATCACCATGCTGCGGCGTTCGGCGCCCATCATGACCTTGTCCTTGGCGTCCTCGAACTCCTGCATGGCGACCAGGCGCTTGTTGCGGCGCGCGGCCAGCAGCGCGGCCTCGTTCACCAGATTGGCCAGATCCGCGCCCGAGAAGCCCGGCGTGCCGCGCGCGATGACGCGGGCGTTGACGTCGGGGGCCAGCGGCACCTTCTTCATGTGGACCGAGAGGATCTTCTCGCGGCCCTCGATGTCGGGCACGGGCACCACGACCTGACGGTCGAAACGGCCCGGACGCAGCAGCGCCGGATCCAGCACGTCGGGACGGTTCGTGGCCGCGATGATGATGATGCCCTCATTGGCCTCGAAACCATCCATCTCGACCAGCAGCTGGTTCAGCGTCTGCTCGCGCTCGTCGTTCGAATTGCCCAAACCATGGCCACGATGGCGGCCCACCGCGTCG
>DATMUT010000443.1:0-3079 GCA_035563755.1 Novosphingobium sp. | reverse complement strand
GACTTCCTTGCGCTCCTTCTCGACCCACTTCTTCGCCTGCTTGAGGGTCATCGACAGACCCTTGGCATCGAGCCGGGCGTAGATGAACGGCTTGAACAGCTCGAGCGCCATCTTCTTGGGCAGGCCGCACTGGTGCAGCTTCAGCTCAGGACCGGTCACGATGACCGAACGGCCCGAATAGTCGACGCGCTTGCCGAGCAGGTTCTGACGGAAGCGGCCCTGCTTGCCCTTGAGCATGTCGGACAGCGACTTCAGAGGACGCTTGTTGGCACCAGTAATGACGCGGCCACGGCGGCCGTTGTCGAACAGGGCGTCGACGGCTTCCTGCAGCATGCGCTTTTCGTTGCGCACGATGATGTCAGGCGCGCGCAGCTCGATCAGGCGCTTCAGGCGGTTGTTGCGGTTGATCACGCGGCGATACAGATCGTTAAGATCCGAGGTCGCGAAACGGCCACCATCGAGCGGCACCAGCGGGCGCAGATCTGGCGGAATGACCGGCACCACATCGAGGATCATCCACTCGGGGCGGTTGCCCGAATCGATGAAGCTCTCAACCACCTTCAGGCGCTTGATGATCTTCTTGGGCTTCAGCTCGGACTTGGTCGTCTCGAGTTCCTTGAGAAGGTCTTCCTTCTCCTGGACCATGTCGAGGCTCATCAGCATGTGCTTGACCGCCTCGGCGCCGATGCCGGCGCTGAAGCTGTCCTCGCCATACTCGTCCTGATAGTCGAGCAGTTCGTCTTCGGTCAGCAGCTGGTACTTCTCGAGCGGGGTCAGGCCCGGCTCGATCACCACATAGCTCTCGAAATACAGAATGCGCTCAAGCTGCTTGAGCTGCATGTCGAGCAGCAGGCCGATGCGCGAGGGCAGCGACTTGAGGAACCAGATGTGCGCGACAGGCGCGGCCAGCTCGATGTGGCCCATGCGCTCGCGGCGCACCTTGGTCACGGTAACCTCGACGCCGCACTTTTCGCACACGACGCCCTTGTACTTCATGCGCTTGTACTTGCCGCAAAGGCACTCATAGTCCTTCACGGGGCCGAAGATACGGGCGCAGAACAGGCCGTCACGCTCGGGCTTGAACGTGCGGTAGTTGATGGTTTCGGGCTTCTTGATCTCGCCGAAGGACCAGCTGCGGATGCGCTCCGGGCTCGCCAGACCGATCTGGATCTGGTCGAAGGTTTCCGGCTTGGCCATCTGGTTGGTGAATTTGGTCAGGTCGTTCATATCTGCCGTTCCCTTGCCCCATCAGGGGCGTTGGACGTGAATTACGCGGTTGCGAAAGGCAGGGCGGCCAGGCTGGCTGGCCGCCCCGTCCCGCTTATTCCGCCGCCTCGGCGATGCCGTCGTCGTCGCCGTCCGTCAGCGAGGACAGCTCGACGTTGAGGCCCAGCGAGCGCATTTCCTTGACGAGCACGTTGAAGCTCTCGGGAATGCCGGCCTCGAAGGTGTCGTCGCCCTTGACGATCGCCTCGTAGACCTTGGTGCGGCCGACCACGTCGTCCGACTTCACCGTCAGCATTTCCTGCAGCGTGTAGGCAGCGCCGTAAGCCTGCAGCGCCCACACCTCCATCTCGCCGAAGCGCTGGCCACCGAACTGCGCCTTACCACCCAGCGGCTGCTGGGTAACGAGCGAGTACGGCCCGATCGAGCGTGCGTGGATCTTGTCGTCGACAAGGTGGTGCAGCTTGAGCACGTACTTCATGCCCACGGTCACCTTGCGGTCGAAGGCATCGCCCGTGCGGCCGTCGAACAGGGTCACCTGACCGCTCTCATCCAGCCCGGCCTTGCGCAGCATGGCCGACACGTCCGCCTCGACCGCGCCGTCGAACACCGGCGAACCCATGGGCACACCCTTGCGGATGTTCTGGGCCAGCTCGACGATCTCGGCATCGCTGCGATCGGCCAGCTGGGCGGTATAGTTGTCGCCGTAGATGTCCTGCAGCAGCTCGCGCACCGCCTCGGGGGGCTCGCCCGCCTCGGGGTTGGGATTGGCCTCGCGCCATGCGTCCAGCGCATCGCCAATCTTGCGGCCAAGGCCACGCGCAGCCCAGCCCAGGTGCGTCTCGAAGATCTGCCCCACGTTCATGCGCGAAGGCACACCCAGCGGGTTCAGCACGAAGTCGACCGGCGTGCCGTCCTCGAGGAAGGGCATGTCTTCCTGCGGCAGGATGCGGCTGATGATGCCCTTGTTGCCGTGACGGCCGGCCATCTTGTCGCCCGGCTGAAGCTTGCGCTTCACGGCGACAAACACCTTCACCATCTTGAGCACGCCCGGCGCCAGCTCGTCGCCGCGCTCCAGCTTCTCCTTGCGGTCCTCGAACTTCTCGACGATCGCCTTGATGGTGGCGTCGTACTGGGCCTTGGTCGCCTCCAGCTGCTGCTGGCGCGCGTCATCGGCCACGGCAAACTTCCACCACTCGTGACGCTCGACCTCACCCAGGACTTCCTCGGTGATCTCGATGCCCTTCTTCAGCCCCTTGGGCGCCGCCGCGGCCGTCTGGCCGATCAGCATGTCCTTGAGGCGGTTGAAGGTGGCGCGGTTCAGGATGCCACGCTCGTCCTCGCGGTCCTTGGCGAGGCGTTCGATTTCCTCGTTCTGGATGGCGCGGGTACGGTCGTCGATCTCGATACCGTGACGGTTGAAAACGCGGACCTCGACGATGGTGCCCGACACTCCCGGCGGCAGACGCAGCGAGGTGTCGCGCACGTCGCTGGCCTTTTCACCGAAGATGGCGCGCAGCAGCTTCTCTTCCGGCGTCATCGGGCTTTCGCCCTTGGGCGTGATCTTGCCCACCAGAATGTCGCCAGGATGCACTTCGGCGCCGATGTAGACGATGCCCGCCTCGTCCAGATTGCGCAGCGATTCCTCGCCGACATTCGGGATGTCGCGGGTGATGTCCTCAGGCCCAAGCTTGGTGTCGCGGGCCATCACCTCGAACTCCTCGATATGGATCGAGGTGAAGACGTCCTCCTTCACGATCCGCTCGGAGATCAGGATGGAGTCCTCGTGGTTGTAGCCGTTCCAGGGCATGAACGCGACCAGCACGTTACGGCCCAGCGCCAGCTCGCCCAGTTC
>DATMUT010000442.1:0-12535 GCA_035563755.1 Novosphingobium sp. | reverse complement strand
GCGCTCATGCCTTTACCCCCGCGCCGCGCACCGGCTCGGCCTCGGGGTCGAGCGGCCAGCGCGGGCGCGCGGCCACGTCGAGCGAGTCAGGCTCGTGCCCGGCAGCGATCTTCTCGGCGCCGGCCCAGGCGATCATGGCGGCATTGTCGGTGCACAGCGCCATGGGCGGGGCAACAAAGCGCAACCCATGGCCCGCCGCCAGCGCCTCGAGCGCGGCGCGCACCGCCTTGTTGGCAGCCACACCGCCTGCCACCACCAGCGCGCTCACCGGCCCGGCAGCGGCCAGCTCCCGCTTGGTGCGGTCGATCACGCAGTCGATGGCCGCCTGCTGAAAGGCTGCGGCAATATCGGCATCCTGGTGCACGCCGGCTTCCTTGGCGCGCAGCACCGCGCTTTTCAGCCCCGCGAAAGAGAAATGCGGCTCGGCCGTGCCCAGCAGCGGGCGCGGCAGGGGCACAGCCTTTGCGTTGCCCGTAGCCGCCAGCCTTTCGACCGCCGGGCCGCCCGGATAGCCTAGGCCCAGGATCTTGGCCGTCTTGTCAAACGCCTCGCCCAGCGCGTCGTCGATGGTGGTGCCAAGGCGCCGGTAGCGCCCCACCCCCTCGACCAGCAGCAGTTGGCAATGGCCGCCGCTGGCCAGCAGCAGCAGATAGGGAAAGCCCAGTTCGGCATCGGCCAGACGCGGGCTGAGCGCGTGCCCCTCGAGGTGATTGACCGCGATCAGCGGCTTGCCCGAGGCCATGGCCAACGCCTTGGCCGTGACCAGCCCCACCATCACCCCGCCAATCAGCCCCGGCCCGGCCGTGGCGGCAATCACGTCCACATCGGCCAGGCTCATGCCGGCATCGGCCAGCACCGCCTCGACCATGGGGGCAATCCGCTCGGCATGGGCGCGCGCGGCAATCTCGGGCACCACGCCGCCATAGGGGCGGTGCTCCTCGTCCTGGCTGGCGATGCGCTGGGCCAGAATGACGCGCCCGTCCGAAACCAGCGCGGCGGCGGTCTCGTCGCACGAGGATTCGATACCCAGCACGATTCTTGTGTGCTCGGTTTTTGGGGGTGCCGATGCGGTTATCACGGGAAAGGTGCCTGAATGCATATGCTCTGGCGCTTCCCCTTAACGAGATTGCCGTCTAGCACAAGCGGCCATGGCCCAACCCAACCTGCACGATGCCGCCGCAATGACCCAATCCACCCCCGCGCCGGCCCGCCCGCTGCGCCTTGGCACGCGCGCCTCGCCGCTGGCCATGGCCCAGGCGCACGAGGCGCGCGCCACCCTGTGCGCCGCTCACGGCTGGGACGAAAGCGCGGTCGAGATCGTGGCCGTCACCGCCATGGGCGACAAGGTGCTCGACCGCCCGCTGGCCGAGATTGGCGGCAAGGCGCTGTGGACCAAGGAACTCGACGCCTGGCTGATGACCGGCGAAATCGACTTTGCCGTGCATTCGGCCAAGGATGTCGAGACGATACGCCCCGAAGGCATCGCGATTGCCGCCATCCTGCGGCGCGAGGATGTGCGCGATTGTCTGGTCGTGGGGCCGGGCATTGCGGGCAGCTCGATCGCGGCGCTGCCGGCCGGCGCGCGCATTGGCACCAGCGCGCCGCGCCGCGCCGCGCAGATGCTGCACCTGCGCCCCGACCTGCGCATCGTCACCTTCCGTGGCAATGTCGCCACACGTCTGGGGAAACTGGCCGCCGGCGAGGCCGAAGCGACATTGCTGGCCATGGCCGGGCTGAACCGGCTGGGGCAGGACCTGGCGCAGATTGGCGGCACGGCGCTCGATTCGCGCGAGTGGATGCCCGCTGCCGGCCAGGGCGCCATCGCCATCGAGGCGCGCGCAGGCGATGCGCAAACGCTGGCCCTGCTGGCCGCGATTGATCACGCCCCCAGCCGCCACGCGGTGCTGGCCGAAAGGGCGTTGCTGGCGGCGCTGGGCGGCAATTGCCACAGCGCTCTGGCCGCCAGCACGCAGGTCGAGGGCGACAGGCTGACCCTGTCGGCCGCGCTGTTCAGCCCCGATGGCGCCGAGCGCGTGGAAGGCGCCATCAGCTTCGAGGCCGACGACAGCCTCGCCCCGGCACGCCTGGCGGCCGACCTGCTGGCCCGCGCCGGCACGGCAACGCGAGCGCATTTCACAGGCCTCGCCGCCGAATGACTGAAGCTGAATGACCCTGCCATTGCTGATTCTGCGCCCGGCGCCCGGCGATGGCGCAACCCTTGCCGCCGCGCGCGCGGCAGGGCTGGACGCGCTGGCCTTTGCGCTGTTTGCCACGGCCAGCACGGCATGGGCAGGCCCCGACCCGCAGGCGGTCGATGCGCTGCTGCTGGGCAGCGCCAATGCGCTGCGTCTGGCAGGGCCGGGCCTTGCCGCCTATGCCGGCCTGCCCGCGCTGTGCGTGGGCGAGGCAACGGCGCAGGCCGCGCGCGAGGCAGGGCTGGCCGTTGCCGCCGTGGGACAAGGCGGGCTTCAGGCATTGCTTGATACGGTCGGGGCCGATTGCCCGCCGCGCCTGCTCCGTCTGGCCGGCGCCGAAAGGGTGGCGCTCACCCCGCCTGCCGGCGTGACGATGGCCGAATGCACCGTCTACGCAAGCCGCCCGCAGCCCATGCCCGCCACGATGGCGCTGTTGCTGCGCGCACATGCGCTGCCGGGCGCGGTCGTCATGCTGCACTCGGCAGCGGCGGCCCGCCATTTGCGCGCAGAATGCGCCCGGCTGAGCGTGCCGCTCGGGCGCATTCATGCTCTGGCCATTGGCCCGCGCGTAGCAGAGGCCTGTGCACCAATGGCCGACTGGGCCGGCGTGCACGTGGCCAGCGCCGCCAACGACAAGGCAATGCTGGCGCTGGCGTTGCAATTGTGCCACAACCCACCCTCGGGTGCGGGGCAACAACCATCGATGAACGAGGGGAAATGAACGAGAATTTCCCGAAAACGCTCCCCCTTTCGCGTGCTCAGCGCGGGTCGGGGCGGCTGTGGGTATGGACCATTCTGGTGCTGGCTGTTGCCGCGCTGGGGCTGACTGGCTGGGTGATGCGCGGCGCCATTGCGGCGCATGTCGAACGGGCGTTGGGGCTCATGCCCGTGCCCTCGGCTCCGGCAGCACCCACCGGCGATCCGGTCGCCCTCTCGCATGCGCAGGCCGGGCTGGAAGCGCGGCTTGCCACGCTGGAGCAACGGCTGCTGCGCACCGACATGGCAGCCGCAACCGCTGCCGACAACGCCGGCCGCGCCGAAGCGCTGCTGATCGCCTTTTCCGCGCGCCGCCAGCTCGACCGGGGGGCGCCGCTGGGCTATCTCGAAACCGCGCTGACTCAGCGTTTTGGCGATGCGCAGCCGCTGGCCGTGGCCGCCGTCATCAATGCCGGGCGCCAACCCGTCACCCGCGACCGACTGGCCGCGCGGCTGGACCAGCTGGCCCCGCTGCTGACCGACAAGGCCGGCGGCGATGGCGCATGGGGGCGCATCGGGCGCGATCTGGCGGGCATGTTCGTGCTGCACAAGGATGGCGCCACCGCCTCGCCCGACCCGAACATGCGGCTGCAACACGCCCGCATGTGCCTGAGCGAGGGCCGGGTGGAGGATGCGATTGCCGATGTGCGGCTGATGCCGGGCGCCAAGGCGGGCGAGCAATGGATCGCCGACGCGCATCGCTATGGCGAGGCGCAGCACGCGCTCGACATCATCGAGACCGCAGCGCTGCTGCCAGCGATCGAGGCACCGCGCCCCACCGCTGCGGCAGCACCGGCAGTGCCAGCGCCGGCCCCCTCGCCAGCCCCATCGCCGGCGCGCTAGCTCAGCCCTGCAGCAGCAGCGGCAGCTTGCCGCTCACCCCGCGCGCCTCGTCCATGAAGAAGCGCTTGAGACGAGGCATGCGCTGCACCGCGCCCATGCCCAGCCGGCGAATGGCGCTGGCCGTGCGCCCCGGCACGCCAAACAGGCGCACGATGCCATCCATCACGCTCATCGTGGTGAACGTGTCGAGCGCGCGCCAGCGCTCGTAGCGGGCCAGCAATTGCGCATCGCCCGCCTCGAGCCCCAACCGCATGCCGTCCGAAAGCACCTCGACCAACGCGCCCACGTCGCGCAGGCCTAGGTTCAGCCCCTGCCCGGCGATGGGATGCATGCCATGCGCCGCATCGCCCACCAGCGCCATGCGGTCGCCCACAATGCGCGTCGCGTTCTGATAGGTCAGCGGATAGCACATGCGCTTGGCGATCAGCTCCAGCCCGCCATACAGCCCGTCCATCCGCCGCGACACTTCCGACAGAAACGCCGCATCCGACAGGGCCATCACCCCGGGGCCATCCTTTGCCGGCACCGTCCACACCAGCGCGCTGCGGCGGCGGCCGTCGGGCAGATCGTTGAGCGGCAGCAGGGCGAAAGGCCCAGCCGAATAGAAGATCTCCCATGCAACGCCATCATGCGGCTTCTCGTGCGCCAGCGCCGTGACGATGGCGTGGTGGTGATAGTCCCACGCCACAAGGCCGATGCCCTCCTCCTCGCGCGTCGGGCTGCGGCGGCCTTCGGCGCCCACCAGCAGGCTGCCCTCGAGCACGCGGCCATCGGCCAGCGTGACGGCCACGCCATGGGGCCCGCGCTCGCGCTTTACCGCCTGCGCGCCGGTGTGCCAGGCAATGGCCGGCTCGTCGCGCGCGGCATCATACAGCGCCACGCGAATGTCGCGGTTCGAGAACATCCGCCCCAGCGAGCCTTCGTCGGGCTTGGGCTTGAAGTCGATCCGGCCGGGGCGCATCGCATCGGTCACGGCGATGGACTCGATGGGGCAGCCCAGCGGGGCCAGCACGCCGGCCAGGCCAATGTTCGAAAACAGGTTCCAGCTGGCCGCCGAAATGGCCGAGGCGCGCCCATCGACGCCCTCGGCCGTAAGATCGGCAGGCTGCTCGCGCTCGACCACATGCGAGGTGATGCCCTGGCGCGCGGCCGCCAGCGCCAGCGTCATGCCGACCAAACCGCCGCCCATGATGACCAGATCGCGGCGATCGGCCGCCTGCTTGCTCGGTTCCATCGCGCCCACCTCCTCAGAGTCGTTCATCGGGCGCGCATGGCACCTATTGGCCCGCGCGGCAACTGTCGGCAGGCCCCCCGTCGATGTCGAGGCAGCGGCCATCGAACTGGCCGGGCTGCGTTTTGAGCCCCACCAGAGCGGCCAGCGTGGGGGCGATATCCACCGTTTCGACCGGCTGGGGCTGCTCTTGCCCCGCCATGCCGCGGCGCCAGAACAGGATCGGCACGCGGCGGTCGTAATCCCACGGGCTGCCGTGCGTGGTCACGGTGGTGGCGTCGGCGCCGGGCGTTGGCACCGGCACGATGGCGCGCTTCAGCACGGTGAACACATCGCCCGACCGCTCGGCATCGAACGAGGCGCGGATGCGCTGCGGGATGGTCCAGTCCTGCGGGTGGCCCTGCGGCACGGGCAGGGCGGCGATCTGCGCGTGGGTGAACACCATTGCCACCTGCGGATTGGCACGCAGCCGCTCGGCAAGGGCAGCGATCACCTTTTCGCGCGTGTCCTTGGGCAGGGCCGGGCTGACCCAGTAATCACCAAAAAGCCCCTCGGCGCAGATGAGGTTGGCCGGGCTGTCCTGCCCGCCCGGCGCGCAAGGGGGCAGCGGCTCCGTCAGCTTCAGATCGGCAGCGATGGCCGCGCCCAAAGCCGGCGCCGAGAGCGCCAGACGCCCGCGATCGGCCTCGGGCACGCCCTGTTCGCGCAGGCGCTCCGGCAGGTCGATGCCGCCATGATCGGCCGTGAGCACCACCGCATAATCCAGCCCCATCGCATCGAGCCGCGCGAAGAACGCGCCCAGCGACCGGTCGAGCTGGTCCATCTGGATGCACATTTCCTCGCCCTCGGTCCCATAGGCGTGGCCGATGTAATCCGTGGCCGACAGGCTGACCGAGAGCATGTCGGGCGCAGCGCCCTTGCCCAGCTTCATGTCGGCCACCAGCCGCGCGGCCAGATCGAGCGTGGCGGCGTCAGCACGGGGGCTGTACTTGAACTGGTCGGCCAGCTTGTGGTTGAAATCATTGGGGTCGATCGCAAAGCGCCCCGTGCCCACCGTCAGCTCGCCCGCCTTGATGGGCCGCGCGCGCGCACCGCACCACACCGGCGCCACCATGGCCGGCGCGCCCTTGTTCAGCAGCGCCAGGATCTTCGCGTTCTCGTCGAGCACGCCATCGGGCAGCGTCGTGCCGTTGTACGAGGAGAAGCCCTGACCCACCGACCAGAAGGCGGCATCGGTCTGGTGTCCGCCCATCATCATCACCGCGCGGTCTTTCACCGAAACGGCCACGTTGCGGCTCTGGGGCCACTGCTGCTTCATATATTCGCCCAGCGTCGGCACTTTCAGGTGCACCGCCGAGACAACCGGCGCGCCCGAGGTGCTGTCGGCATCCTTCTCGTTCTCGGCGCAATAGACGCGCTTGTCGGCGCGGGCCTGCGTCATGTCGTACCAGTTGTTGGCGATGATGCCCGTGCGCGCCGGATGCACCCCGGTCAGGATGGTCGAATGGCCGGGGCAGGTCTCGGTCGCGGCATGGCTCTGGAAGCCGCTGGCAAAGACCGCGCCCTGTTGCAGCCGGGCAAGGCCTGCGGTGTAGCGGGTGCGATACTGCGCGAACAGATCGGCCGAGAACTGGTCAACCGCAATCGCCACCAGCAGTTTGGGCGGCCCCTTGGGCGCAGGCGTTGCCACCGGCGCCGACGCGCGCGGGGCGGCATGGCCCGCCTTGGCGGCAACAGGACGCGCCGGGGCGGCCATCGCCCCCTGCCCCGCCAGCATCAGCGCCAGCACGCTGGCCCCCAGCAAACGGCCCGCCAACGTGAGTGCGCCGCGCTTCCGGCAAGAGGGCATGAGGTGGGCAAAGCGGTCTGTCACCACGATGGGTTTCCTTGCAAATTGGCCGGATACGCGGCACAGGCTGGTCAGCGAAGCGGCATCACGGGCGCCCCCTCGTGCATGTCGGCGCCCGGCCCTTGCGCCACGCCCTGTCTGCCGGAGGAATGCCCATGATGTCATCTGTATGGTCGCGCTATCGCGGGGCTGTTGCGGATTTGTGGCAATCGGCCCGCATGTTGGCGCTGGCGCTGATGGCAGTGCTGGCCGCAACGGCCGCGCAGGCCCAACCCGCGCCCGCCAATCACATCGGCGCCGAGTTGGTGGCCGAAAAGCCCGCCCATGCCGGGCAGGTGGTCATGCTGGCGCTGCATTTCCGCCCGGCGGCGGGCTGGCACGGCTATTGGCTCAATCCGGGCGATGCCGGCTTTGGCATGCGGCTGGACTGGAGCAAGCCGGCGGCAAACACCATCGGCACGCCGCAATATCCGGTGCCCGAAACGCTGGTGGTCAGCGGGCTGATGAACCATGTCTATCTGGGCGACTATGCGGTGCTGGTACCATGGCGCCTGCCGGCCAATGCACGCGCGGGGCAAAGCCTGCCCATCCGCGTCAAGGCCGACTGGCTGGCCTGCACCGAGCAGATCTGCGTGCCCGAACAGGCCGAGCTGGCAACCCAGGTGCAGGTGGGCGATGGCCCGGCAGACCCGCGTTTCGACACCTGGCGCGCGCGCCTGCCCGCGCCGCTCGCCTCTGACGCGTATTTTGCCCTGCCCGAAAAGGGCGCGGGCAACACGCTGCGCATCGCCATTCCCTTTCCGGCGGGCGGCAAGGTCGAGGCCCCGCACCTGTTCCTGGCCGACGAGAAGGTGGGCGATTACGCCGCGCCCCAGCAATTTGCCCGGCAGGGCGACATGCTGATCGTGACGCTGCGCCGCGCCGCCGGCGCAGCCGTGCCCGATGGCCCCATCCACGCCGTGCTGCGCCTCGACCGGGCCGGCGACGGGCTGAGCATTGTTGCCCGCCACGGCCTGGTGCCGGCCGGCGGCACGCCTATTGCCAGCGCCGGCGCCGATGCGCCCAAGCTGCCCGCCTTGCCGCTGCTGTTGCTGGCGGCGCTGGCGGGGGGCTTGCTGCTCAACATCATGCCCTGCGTGTTCCCCATCCTCAGCCTGAAGGCGCTCTCGCTGGCCCGCGCGGGCGAATCCGAGGCCGATGCCCGGATCGAGGGGCTGGCCTATTCAGCAGGCGTCATTCTGGCCTGCTGCGCGCTGGGGGCGGCCATGCTGGCCCTGCGCGCCGGCGGCGAGCAGGTGGGCTGGGCCTTCCAGCTGCAGGAGCCGGGCGTGGTGGCAGCGCTGCTGCTGCTGGCCGTGGCGATCACGGCCAATCTGCTGGGCGTGTTCGAACTGGCGGTACCGGGCTTTGTCTCGCATGGCGGGCGGCGGGCCTCGGGCGCGGGCGGGGCCTTTGCCACGGGCCTGCTGGCCGCATTCGTGGCCACGCCCTGCACCGGGCCGTTCATGGCCAGCGCGATGGGCGCGGCGCTGCTGCTGCCGGTGGGGCCGGCCATGGCGCTGTTCGCGGCGCTGGGGCTGGGAATTGCGCTGCCGTTTCTGGCCATTGCCTTTGTACCGGCGCTGCGCCGCGCCATGCCGCGCCCGGGCGCGTGGATGGCCTGGTTCCGCCGGTTGATGGCCGTGCCCATGGGGCTGACCGCGCTGGCGCTGGCGTGGCTGGCAAGCCGCATTGGCGGGTGGAGCCTGGCGGGCGCCAGCATGGGCTTTGCGCTGGCCATGCTGCTGGTGCTGGCCATGCTGGGCCGGGCGCAGGCACGCGGGGCGGCGGCCGGGCGGCGGGCGGCGGCCATGCTGGCCACTCTGGCGGTGCTGGCGGCCATTGCCCTGCCGCACACGGTGCGTGCGCCCGACAAGGCCGAGGCAGGCATCCTGCCCACCACCCCCTTCAGCGAGCAGGCACTGGCGCAGGCCCGGGCGCAGGGGCATCCGGTCTTTGCCTATTTCACCGCCGACTGGTGCCTCTCGTGCAAGGTGAACGAGCGCGTCGCCATCCAGCGCGAAGCCACCCGCGACGCCTTCGCCAAGGCCGGCGTGGTCGTGCTCGAGGGCGACTGGACGCGGCGCGACCCGGTGCTCACCCGCTTTTTGACGGCGCAGGGCGCGGCGGGCGTGCCGCTCTACATGTGGTATCCGGCCGGCAGCGCCACGCCGCGCCAACTGCCGCAGGTGCTCAGTCCCGACTCGCTGGTCACGCTGGCGCAGGGGCGGTGAACCACTGGAAATGACCGGCAGGCGAGCACAAGCCGTCGCAAATCAGCCGGAAAAGCGGCATTTTGACCGCAATCAAGCCGGCTTTTGACGGCGATCAAGGTGGGGAGCGTCACACCTGCCTAGAAAGGCACTCAAGCAAGGCGGCGGTCTCATCGGCCAAAGCCTGAGGCAGACCGGCTTACCGCCTGCCAAGAGTCTTCGAGTTCGTGTTTTTCTCCCCACCTTGGGCGACTGCTCCATTGCGACAGTCGCCTGTTTTTTTGTCTGCGGCACACGCGCAAAAAACAGGGCGGGAACCAGCCCCGCCCTTGCCGCCCAAAGCTGCCCCGCAGCTATACCGCCGAGCTGAACCGGCGGGCCGAATCCTGACGATAGGGGTCGAACAGCGCCGCAATGGTGCGCGCATAGGGCAGCCCCCCCGGCAGGATCGAAAGCCGCCCGTTGTGGCACGAGGCAAGCCCGCGCTCGACAAAGGGCGCCAGCGCATCGCTCATCTGGCGCACCATATCGGTGCCGATCCTGGCCTCGCCCTGACACAGCAGCCCGTTGATGATCGCCCCCAGCCGCTGATCCTGCGCCGAGCGATGCACGCCCAGCGCCCCCGTCAGCCGGTCCTGCGAGAGCATCATGCGATAGCGCCCGGCGTTCTTCTCGTTCTGCACCAGCAGATCGGGGAAGCTGGAGATGGCCGAGGCCCCCAGCCCCACCAGCACCGGCGCGGGGTCCTCGGTAAAGCCCTGAAAATTGCGGTGCAGGCGCCCGGCCACGGTTGCCTGCGCCAGCGCATCGCCCGGCTTGGCGAAATGGTCGAAACCCACCGGCACATAGCCATGGTCGACAAGGAAGCGATAGCCGCGCTCGGCCATCTCGAAGCGCAGCGCCTGATCGGGCAGGGCGCTGGCGTCGATGCGGCGCTGGCGCGGCAGCATGTGCGGCACATGGGCATAGCCGAACAGCGCGATGCGATCGGCGCCAATCCGCACCGCCTCTTGCAGCGAATGCTCTAGGATGGCCCAGTCCTGCCCGGGCAGGCCATACATCAGGTCGAAATTGAGCGAGGTGATGCCCGCATCGCGCAGCATCGCGGTGCAGCCCTCGATCACCCCGGTGGGCTGCACCCGGCCGATGCGTGCCTGAATGTCGGCGTCAAAGGTCTGCACGCCAAGGCTGGCCCGGCTCACCCCGACAAAGCCCAGCACCTCGCCCCATTCGTGGTTCAGCGTGCGCGGGTCCAGCTCGATCGACCAGGCCGGGTCGGCCAGCGAGAAATGCAGCGTGATCGCATCGACCAGCCGCACGAAGTCGGTCGGGCTGATGGCATTGGGGCTGCCCCCGCCAAAGGCGATGCGCCGCACCTTGATCCGCCCGTCGAGCATGGCGCCAACCAGGCCGATCTCGTGAGTGAGCGCATCGAGATAGCTGGCCAGGCGCTGCCGCTTGTTGGCAGCCCCCGTATTGCAGCCGCAATACCAGCAGATCTGCTCGCAATAGGGGATGTGGATATAAAGCGAGACGTCCCCGCTCGTGCGGCGCAGCGCCGCCTCCAGATCGTCCACACCCACATCGGGCGTGAATTCCGCCGCCGTGGGGAAGCTGGTGTACCGGGGGACCGGCTTCGACAGGAGTTCTGGATGATAAGGCCACATGCCGGTTGAAATGCCGCGAATCGGGGCCTGCTTCATTGCGCCGGATCAACATCCCCGCAGCGTTTGGCACGTTTGCGCGCGCTGCCCGACTGGCAGCCCTTGGCGCAGCATCCGGGCTGCTCGGCGCCGGGAACGTCCTGCGGGCCAACCGGCACGTTCACCGTGCGCGCCGCGCCATCGCCCGCACACAAAGGCACCGCCAGCACACCGCGCGCCGCCGCCGGCGAAGCATTGAGCGCCGCCGGCACCAGCGCCAGCAGGCCAAGCAGGCTGATGCGTTTCATATACCCCCTCACACGCCCGGCGCCCCCTCGCGCGGGGGCTCTGGCGCGTCCTCCTCGTCGATCAGGATGCGCGCGGCCGCCCCTTCCAGATCCTCGAACTGGCCCGAACGCAGCGACCAGAAAAACGCCGCCAGCCCCAGCAGCCCCATAAACAGGGCAACCGGGATAAGGAAGGCAAGGCCGGTCACGCCGCCTGCTCCGGCCCGCTTGCCCGGTTCCAGCGGGCAGGCATCGCCAGGCGCAGCGAATTGGCGATCACGATGAGCGAACTGCTCGACATGGCAATGGCTGCCAGCAACGGCGTGACCTGCCCGGCAATGGCCAGCGGCACCGCCAGCACATTATACCCCACCGCCAGCGCGAAATTCTGCCGCACCACGCGCATCGTCGCGCGCGCGCCGGCCACCGACCGCGGCAAGGCCAGCAGCGAATCGGCCAGGAACACGAAATCGGCCGCCTGCCGCCCCACATCGCTGGCCGTGCCCGGCGCGATCGAGGCGTTGGCCGCCGCCAGCGCCGGCCCGTCGTTCAGCCCGTCGCCCGCCATCAGCACGCGGCGGCCAGCGGCCTGCAACCGGGCGATGGCGGCCAACTTGTCGGTTGGCGATGCGCTCGACTGCGCGGTAAGGCCCGTGGCGCGGGCCACTTCGGCCACCGCGCGGGCATTGTCGCCCGACAGGATGCTCGGCTCGATATGCTGCGCGCGCAGCCATTGCAGCGCCTCGGCCGCATCGGGGCGCAGCCGGTCGGCAAAGCCGATGAGCCAGGCCGGTTGGCCGGCAATGTCGAGCACGCTGGCGATACCCCCGCAGCCAGCGGTGCCGTCATTGCCGGCCATGAGTACAGCTCCGCCCCCGGAGCTGGCCCCATTCTGTTGACGCGCCTCGCCCCGGCCATCGGGGCGGCGCAGCGCCACATCCACATCCTGTCCGGCGCCGTCGCGCCAGATCGCGCGCAGGCCCCAGCCGGGCACTTCGCGCACATTGGCCAGCGGCGTGGCCGTCACCCCGCGTTGCGCCAGCGCCTGCGCCAGCGCGCGGCTGAGCGGATGGCGGCTGTGGCTGGCCAGCGCCAGCGCCACGCCCGCGGCATGGGGCGGCAGGGCGGCAATCGCTGCCGGATCGGGCGTGGGCTGCCCGCGCGTCAGCGTGCCGGTCTTGTCGAGCAGCAGCCGGTCGACCTGCGCCAGACGCTCCAGCGCGCCGCCATCCTTGACCATCACCCCGCCGCGCATCAGCGCCCCGCAGGCCACCACCTGCGCCACCGGCACGGCCAGACCCAGCGCGCAGGGGCAGGTGATGATGAGCACCGCAATGGCGATCTTGAGGCTGGCATAGACGCCTGCCCTCGCCACCATCCACCCCACGAAAGACAGCGCCGCCAGCGTGTGCACGGCCGGCGCATAAAGCCGGCTTGCCCGGTCGGCGATGCGAACATAGGCGCTGCGATGTTGGCCTG
>DATMUT010000441.1:0-3083 GCA_035563755.1 Novosphingobium sp. | reverse complement strand
CCTCGCCTTCGGCCACCTTGGTCTGGCTCTGCTCGGTCGCCTCGGTCGCCACCAGATCGCCCAGCGCGTGGTTGCGCGCAGCCTCGCGCCTGGCCTCGCCCAGCGTGGCGCGGGCGCGCATCACCGCGGCCGAGGCCTTGCGCACCGAGTCATCGGCCTGTCGCAGCGCCAGTTCGTAACGCGCCCGGTCGATCTCGAACAGCACATCGCCGCGATGCACCATCTGGTCGTGGGTGAAGTTGATCTTCGTGACCAGGCCCGGCACATCGGGGGCCACCTGCACCACATCGGCGCGCACGCGGCCATCGCGCGTCCACGGGTCCGACTGGTAATGGTCCCATAGCGCACGCGCGGCGATGAGCGCGAGCACGACCAGCGCGGCCGTGACCGCAAAACGCAGCACCGTGCGCGCCGCGTTCCAGGCAGGGTGGGAATTGGCAGGGTCGATCATGGCAGGTTTCCGGCGGTCAGGAATGGCGGGAGAGGATAGAGCGACACCAGCGCCCAGAATATGACAAACAGGGCCGTGTCGAACAGCACCGGATGCCATATCCAGCGATAAAGCTTCACCGCGATCAGCACGCGGTGGCAGATCAGCGCGAGGATGAGCGCGATCGTGGCGGTGACGGGGGCGGCGGCGATGAACACGCTGCCTACAGCGAGTTCGTTGGTCATGCGGGCTGCTCCGGTGCGGGGGCTGCGGGAGAAGTGAGGCTGAAGGCCGAAGCCTGCGGGAACAGGTTGCGCCGCATGGCCACCAGCGCGGCGCGGCCGCGCGGCTGGTCATGAGCGATGGCGCGGCTCAGCGGATCGAGGCGGCGCTGGTCGATGCCGGTGGTCAGGGCGTTCTCGCCATAGGGCACGAGGCGCAGCGCCGCGTCGATCTGGTCGAGCAGCAACACCGGCGGCGGAATGGCCGCGCCCTGCCGCTTGGCAAAGTGAATGGCGGCGGTGCGCAAAAGCTGGCTCAGCGCATTGGCCAGTGGGGCGTTGGCCACCATGCGCCAATGCTGGATGGCCACGATGTTGAGCGCCAGGCGCACTTCGCGAAAGCCAAGCGTGGCCGCGTCCGAGCGCGCGCCAAGGCGCTGGGTAAGCAGGGCCAGCTGGTCGGTCGCGCGCGAGAGCGTGCTGTCGAGGTCGGGCGGGTTGTTGGCCCCAGCGAGGCGCGCCAGATCGCGGTGCAGCACCGAAACCAGCCGGTTGATCGCCGCATCCGCGCCAATGGTGCGGAAGGCGGCCGTGACCACCATGGCCACGATGAGCGCCACGAACTGGGCCAGATTGCTGTTGAGGAAATGCGCGAAATCGGCGCTGTAGTTTTCTTGCAGCGCCAGCGACGAGCAGAAGCCCATGAGCGCCGAGAGTGCCATCAGCCCGTATTTGGGGCTGGAGAGCCAATAGCCCAGAATGAGCAGCGGCGGCGAAAGCACCAGTGCCAGCGGGATAAAGCCGTCGATCATGGGCAGGATGCCGAAGAGATAGACCCCTGCCAGCGGAATGGCGGCCATCATGGCCAGGCCAAAGCGCAGGATGGCGGGCACCGGATTGTCCATCGCGGCAAACAGGCAGCAGAACACGCCGGTAAGCGCGGCTGCCGAAGCACCATCGGCCCAGCCCGACCAGATCCAGATGACGCAGGTGAGCATGATGGCAAAAGCGGTCGACAGGCCCGAAAGCACTGCGAAATTGGGGTCGGCGTGCAGCCGCATGGGGCCGCCGGCATTGCGCAGCTCGGCCGGCAGCGGCAGGCGCGGATTGTCGAGGAAAGCCAGCATCTGCCGGCTTTCGGCCAGGATGGTCACGGCCTGCCCCAGCCGCACCAGAAAGCTTTCGACCAGCAGCGACTGCCAGTCGGGTTCGGGGGCGGGGGCCGGGTTGGCGCCCTGTCCGGGCATCAGCTGGGGGGCGGCTTCGGGCAGTGCGCCGGCATCGAGCCATGCGCGCGTGGCGGCAATAGCGGGGGCCAGATGCTCGTCGCCCTGCTCGTTGAGCGCGGCGCGCCGGTCCGACAGGCCCGAAAGCAGCGGCAAGAGCAGCAGCATCCGCTTGAGCAGCGCCTGCACGTTGCGGCTGTATTCGCGCCAGTGCGAGGTGTCGAAGGGCACATGGGTGGCCAGAATCGCGCAATCGAGCGCATCGACGGCCAGCTGCTGGCGGTCGCGGCCAATGCGCGCGTCGCGCTCGGCGGCGGTGTCGTCGTTGCGGATGGCGTCGGCCAGCCAGCGCTCGGCATCGCTCAGCCAGCCATGCAGCTTGGGGCTGAGCGCCGAGCCCACCGAGCGCGGCCAGAACACGCTTTGCATGACCGTGGCGCAGGCGATGCCCAGCACGATTTCGGTCACGCGCGCGCTGGCGATGTCGAACACCGTTTCGGGCCGGTCGACCGCGGGAAAGCCGATGATGGTGGCGGTATAGCCGGCCAGCATCAGCACATAGGAGCGCGGGCTGCGGTCGAGCAGCGAGACGGCCAGGCACCCGCCCACCCACAGCGCCAGCGCCAGCGAGAGCAGCGGCGGCTGTTCGACCATTTGCGGCACCAGGGCAACGGCCGCAGCCGCGCCAATGGCCGTGCCGAACACGCGATAGATGGCCTTGGAGCGCGTCGCGCCGGCCAGCGGATTGCCCACGATATAGGCCGTCGACATGGCCCAGAACGGCATGGGCAGGCCCACCAGCAGGCTGATCCACAGCGCCAGCAGCGCTGCCGCGCAGTTCTTGGCGGAATAAAGGGCGGCCTGCGCCCAGGGGCGGTTCATGGCGCCTATTCCCCGCCGTGCCGCTGCTCGCGCTTGAGCGCGCGGTCGAGCGCGCCAAGCGTGCGCAAGGTCGCCTCTATGTCGGCGTCGGAGACGTCGGCAAACAGCTGATCACGCATGTCGTGCAGCACGCTTTCGACCTTTGTGGCAAGGAGGCGACCCTCTTGCGTGATATGCAGCGTTTTGGCCCGCCCGTCGAGGGGGTCGGGCTGGCGTTCCACAAGCCCGGCCGTGCCCAGCTGGTCGAGCAGGCGCACCAGCGTTGGCCCCTCGACGCCGATGGTGTCGGCCAGTTCGCCCTGGCGCATGCCGTTGCCCGCCCGC
>DATMUT010000440.1:0-3382 GCA_035563755.1 Novosphingobium sp. | reverse complement strand
CCAGCACCACAGCGCCAAGGCCCAGCCCCACTCCCTTCAGAACCCGCGCGCCCTTGCGCGGCCTGGCCACATTTCCCGCTGGCATGATCATTCTCCACCTGGCCCGGCGCCCGGTGGCCGGTGCCTTTGCGGCGGAGAATGTGGCACGCCCGGCTGCGGGCAACGCATCGCCGCCGCCATTGCCGCCAGTCGGACAGCTTGCGCTCCAAAGCCATTTCAACAGCTTGGCCCAAACCCCTCAACGAACCGTATTGTCTCATAGCCTTTGCGCAGCCGCACAATCAAAAAATGGCTGTTTTCTGCGGCGCAGCATGGCAAATCCGCTTGCCCTACAACCCATTTGGCGATACGTATAACAACGGCGCCACCAAGAGCGCCAGGCAG
This sequence comes from Novosphingobium sp., assembly GCA_035563755.1. Lineage (GTDB taxonomy): Bacteria > Pseudomonadota > Alphaproteobacteria > Sphingomonadales > Sphingomonadaceae > Novosphingobium. The sequence continues at coordinate 2,998 of DATMUT010000440.1, read as the reverse complement.
GCAAAGCCGCCATACAAACGGAGAGGATGCCCCCTTTTCGCCACGGCATTTGCGCTTTTGCCTGACCAGGGCGCGTGACTATCGGCAAACGAAGCCGCGCCTCACAACAATACTGTTCGCAGGAGCGATCCTGACAACACACTTGCCACGCACCCGCGTGGCAGACCTTGCAGTCGGCTGTCCGGCGCAGGATCATCGCCCGGGTCCCCATCCGGCCGATGCCCTGCCCGCGCGCCGCCGGCAGGGGCGTTGCAACCGCCGATCACGCAAGTTGCCCGCTTGTGTGAGCCCCTCGCGCCGCCAGAGGCAAGCCCCCCGCCGCCCTTGGCAGGAAAGGCCGCCCGGCTTTGCTTCCGAGGGATTTTCGGCGCCGCTTCAGGCGGCTTGCCGGCCAAGGCCACCGCCCGTGCCTGCCGGCTTGCAACGCCCCTTGCCTTGTCGCGGCGGGCGCTTGAATCGCCCGTAGTCCGCCGCGGCCTGCCGGCCGTCCTCCGGCCGCAGGTGACGCCGGAACGTACCCCGCGTTCCGGCGTCTTCTTGTGCGCCGGAACGGCTAAAGGCTTACTGCTCGATCACGCGAATGGCGATGGCCGCCGCTGCCGAACGCTTCTCGACGCCCAGCTTCACATAGATCCGCTCCAGATGCTTCTGCACCGTGCGCGGCGAAATGCTCAGCACGTCGGAAATGTCGTTGCTGGCCTTGCCATAGCCCACCCACAACAGCACCTCGGCCTCGCGCTGGGTCAGGTCCAGCTGCTCGCGCAGCTTGGCGATGTTGAGGTCGTGGCCCATCTCGGTCAGGCGGATCAGCACCTCGTTCTCGCGGTAATGGGCCACCACCACCATCTCGATCTGGTTGCCGCCCTGGTCCAGCTTGGCGCTAGCGCCGGGCTTGCCGCCGCGCGCCAGCAGTCGCTCGATATGCGTCGAGATCTCGGGCGGCAGGCTTTGCGCATCGCGGTTCCAGCCGGGCGCCATGCGCGAGATCGCCTGCTCGGCGCGGGGGGTGCACCACAACATGCGCCCCTGCGCGTCGGTGGCCACCATCAGGCGGCCGGTGGCGTCCAGGCTGGCCTCGCTGGCGTGCACCGCGCGGCTTTGCGCGATGTGCACGCGCACGCGGGCGATCAGCTCCATGAGGTTGACCGGCTTGCGCACATAGTCGACCCCGCCCACCTCGAACGCCTCGACCACATGCTCGCTCTCGGTCAGGCCGGTCATGAAGATCACGGGCACATTGGCCAGTTCGGCGCGGCTCTTGATGCGCGTCGTCGCCTCGAAACCGTCCATGCCGGGCATGACCGCATCCATCAGGATGAGGTCAGGCAGGATATGTTCGAGCAACTCGATCGCCGCCTCGCCCGAGGTGGCGACCAGAACCGTCAGTTCGGCCCCTTCAAGCGCGGTGGTCAGCATGCGAAGCGAATCTGGCTGGTCATCGACGATCAGCACGGTCTGGGTGTGGGGGGACAGGGCCGAGGCCATTACAGATGCTCCAGTATGCGGGCCATGCCGGGCAGGTCGAAACGGTCGAGGCAGGAGAACAGCTGATCCGTGAGCGCCTTGGCGCCGGGGGCATGTTCGGCCAGCAGACGGATTTCTGCCTCGATGCCGCGCACATGGCCTATGCGCAGCAATTCGCGGATGCGGGTGATATGCGCCTTGCTCTCGGCGTCAAGTTCGGTCTGCTCGCCATCGGCCGGGGTTGCCGCAGCCGGTTCGGCGGGCACCGGGGCCGGATCGGCCGCCTCGACCCAGGCCAGGTCGAGCAGGCCGCCGATCGTCTCGATCACGGCGGTAAAGGCCACCGGCTTGACCAGGAAGTGGTCATGCGCCGGATCGGTCAGGCCCGGCCCCAGTTCGGGCCGGTGAAATTCGGGCGCATTGGCCGAGAGCATGGTGATGCGCACCGCCTCGCCCATGATCTGGCGCACATGGGCGGCCACTTCCCAGCCAGACATGCCCGGCAAGGAAATATCCAGAATGGCCAGATCGTAGCTCGCCGCCCCGCACAGGGCCACGGCCGTCTCGCCATCGCCCGCCTCGTCCACCCGGAAATCGAGCGAGCGCAGCAGCTTGCACAGCACGCGGCGCTGCTCGGCATCATCGTCGACCACCAGCACCCGGCGGCGCGGGCCGATATAGCCCGTCACCCGCTTCTGGCGCGGCAGCGAAACGGGCGCCGCCACCTCGCCCAGCATCAGCGTGACGCGAAAACAGGTGCCAGCCTCGTCGGAACTGACCAGTTCAAGCTGTCCGCCCAGAATATCGACAACCGCCCGGCTGATCGACAGGCCCAGCCCCGCGCCCGGCTTGGCATGAACCGCCTCGTGGCCGCCGCGCTCATAAGGCTGGAAAATCGTTTCCTGATCCTCGAGCGGAATGCCATGACCGGTGTCGCGCACCTCGAAGGTGGCGATCTGGCCGGCGTGTTTGACCGAAAAGGTCACCTCGCCGTGGTCGGTATATTTGATGGCGTTGAACAGCAGATTGAGCAGCACCTGCCGCAACCGCCCCTGATCGACACGCACCATCTCGGGCAGGCGGCCCTGCGGCGCGTAGACAAAGGCCAGCCCCTTGGAGGCAGCCGCGGGCTTTACCATGCGCAGGATTTGCTCGAGGAACCCGTCGAGCCGCACCGCCTCGGTCTTGACGCGGAACACCCCGTTCTCGACCTGCGCCATGTCGAGCAGCGCCTCGACTAGGCTGGTGATGTGCTCGGCGCAGCGGCGGATGACGCTGGCCGCCTCGGGAGCGCCGGCGCCATTATCTCGCTCGACCAGCTGGGCGTAGCCGTAAATAGCGTTGAGCGGCGAGCGGATCTCGTGGCTGACCGTGGCGAGATAGCGGCTTTTGGCGTAGCTTGCGGTTTCGGCCGCAATGCGCGCGCGGTCCAGTTGATGGCGATCGGCACGCATGGCCTCGATCGCGCGGGCAACAGCCCGGCCCCGCCGCCAGTGCCATGCCGCCAGCCCCGCCATGGCCGCCGATGCCGCCA
>DATMUT010000439.1:0-4919 GCA_035563755.1 Novosphingobium sp. | reverse complement strand
TACTTCGCTCACGCGATGCAGCAGATAGCCAACGATGCCGCGCGAGCCACCGTACCCGGCCTTAGCGCCACCGAGCGGGCGAGCCTGGCGCAATCGGCGGTCGATCAGGATCTGACCACCATTGCGGGCCTGAACAAAGGTGCGGCCCGCCTGACTGTTCAGGATGACGGAACGCAGGTCAAGTTAACCATGACCTACGATGCCAGCTCATCGCCCATGCTGCGCAAGCCTTTGGTGCCGCTTCCTTCGACCACCATCAATCGCAGCGCAATCGTCCAGATCGGCAACTTCTGACGCTTGGGGGCCTGTCATGAACCGATACCGTCTCGGCAGCTTGTGGCCGGAAACCTCGGGCAATGTCAGTTTTCTTCTGGCCGGGTCGCTCACCTGCCTTGTTGCGATGAGTGCGTTGGTGATCGATGCCGGCTCACTCTTCATCGCCAAACGGCGGCTTCAGGGCATGGCGGATGCCGCAGCGCTGGGATCGGTAGGAGCGGCCTCTCCACAAGATGCGATCAATCAGGTCATTGCCGGCTATGGCCCGGACACCGGCTCCTATCAGGCTCGCCTGGCAAGCTTGACGCTTGGAAACTACACCGAAAACGCCAGCCTTGCCCCCAATGACCGCTTCCAGGCGGCAAGCAGCGGCGGCAATGCGGTGGAAGTCACGCTAAACCAGACAGTGCCGCTCTATTTTGCCCCCATTCTGCGGTTCCCCAATGTCGGCACGGTCACTGCCACAGCCCGCGCCTCCAAAACCAATCTGGCCAGTTTCGCCCTTGGATCCACACTGGTCGGCCTGCAAGGAGGCATCGCCAATGCGATGCTCTCGGCACTGACCGGCAGTTCGGTCAACCTGTCGCTCATGAGCTACGATGCCTTGGCCAGTGCCAATATCGATTTGCTGACCTTCAGCAACGCATTGCGCACCAGCGAAAAATTGCAAGCGATCAGCTATACCGACACGCTTAATACGCAAACGACCCTGCCGCTGTTTCTCAGGGCAATGGCCAGTTCCACCAGCGACAGCACCGCAGCGGCCGCACTGAACAGCCTGGCCGGCCAGGTGGCATCCGGCACGGCCATCACGCCGGGCAGCATGATCGATCTGGGGTCAACGGGGCTCAACACCCACATACCTGGCAACACGCAAATTGACGTGAACGCGTTTTCGATGCTGCGCGAGGCGCTTTCGCTGGCCAATGGCGGGCAGCAGATCACGATGGATCTGGGGGCAACCATACCGGGCATTGCCTCGTCCAAAGTCACCCTCATTACCGGTGCGCGCGTGGCCAATTCGCCCTGGGTAGCCGTAACGGGGAATAATACGGTTACGGTCTATACCGAACAAACGCGGGTGCTGGTGAACACGACCGTGGGCGCCACCCTCCCCACCGGCTCGGCGCTGATCAATGTGCCCTTCACGCTCGATCTCGCACAAGCCAAAGCCAACCTGTCCAGCGTTTCATGCGGTGTGGGGCAAAAGCCGACCGGGGCATCCCTTTCGGTCACGCCCGCGATAGGCACGGCATGGCTGGGCACGCCGATCGCCGCCAACCTCACCTCGCTCAGCACACCGATGAACGTTGGTACGGCCAGTCTGGTAACAGTGCCGCTGCTGGCCAGCGTCACGGGCTATTCGCAGATCAAACTGGGCGGAACAACAGCCCAGACAGTGAGTTTCTCGGCAAGCGACATTGCCAGTCAAGCGACCCGGACCGTTTCGACCAATGATGCCGTGTCCTCGATCGCCAGCTCGCTGATCAGCAACGTGCAATTGCAGGTCAACGCCCTGGGCCTCGGGCTGTCGCTCTCGCCCCTCACCGCTGCGGTGGGCTCGACCCTGAAGACCGCCGCCCCGTCGATCGACAGCCTTCTGAGCGGAGTGACCGGCCTGCTTGGCGTTGGCGTGGGGCAGGCAAATGTGCGCATCAACGGCGTGCGCTGCGGCGTTCCGGCATTGGTCGGTTAGCTGTCGGCAATGGCAGGCGTGAGCAACACGACACATCCCTCGCCGCCATAGACGCCGCGCAGCTCGGCCATGGCGCAATTCACGCGCACGATGCGCCCCTCATTGCTCATCAATTCCGTCACGAATTGCACAGCTCCATGGCCGGTCAACACATGCTCGAGATGTTCACGAAAAGCGACCCGGGCATGAACCGGCACCAGATCGAGCGCCTGGGCATGAAGCAATCGCTTGGGCGGCAGACCGACCAGCTTGCACAATGGTTCATCAATCCGCTCAATGGCGCCGCGGGCAGACAAACGCATGTATCCCACGCCGCCATGCACGGTCATGGCATGAAAGATCGCCTCTTTGACATCGGCCAGGCGATGATGCCTTACCTCCTCGGTGATGTCGCGCAGAACCACGCAAACGCCGCTACCCAGCGGGAAAGCGGCCAGGTGTATCCAGTTCCCCTCGCGAAACGGGGATGGCAGGTCAGCAGTGCACGGCTCGCCGCTGCTCAGTGCGTGCTGGATATAGGTCTGGAACAGCGTGCCCACCAGCGCCGGGAAACTCACCCACAGGGATTGCCCGATGACCGTAGACGATGTCGCCAGTGTCATGGAAAACAACACCCGGTTTGCCTGTTGAACGACCATGGCCTCGTCGCACACCAGCACGCCAAGGGGCAACCAGTCGATCAACTCGCTCATCGGCCGATGCGCAGGATCATTTTGGGATGCGGTGCAATCCGGGACGTGATCGGGGCTGGCGATTGACGAGAAAGCCTCGATGCCCATCAGAATATGCGTGATATGCCCATGATTGGTGATGGAAATGGGCGTTCGCTCGGAAAATTTGCGCCAATGCGCGAATTGCCGGATCAATTCGGCAACCGTTACTTCTCCATAGCAACCCGGATGCAGCCGAGAGGCATCTGCTTGTGCCATCGCAATCTCTCGCCCCTTGATTATGATTCTTCACGCCCATTTGAGGCATCAGGTATATTACGCATTAATACCTGCAACAGCCCTTCACCGCCAGAGCATGCCTCTTACATCCCTTACATTGTTTATTCGCAACCTTTCAACAACATACTAAGATCGCGCCCGGCTTTAGGCAGATTCGGCCAAAACACGTCTGCCCAGACCCTGATCTAATTCCGGAAAACTGCATCACCCGGACAAGTGCAAAACCAAGATGAAATCCGGATTTCCCGATACGCAGAAGGCATTCAACAGTTCCTGTGTTCCGAAAACGACGTGCGGATAAAGCCGCTATTGGCTCTCGTCACTGTCACGCCCGAAACACAAACAAGCCCGCCCTTACCATCCCAAACCGGGCACCTGTCCCGGCACGAAACCCGTTGCGTCAGGCGCCGACATCCGCACCGAATTTCGGTTTGCCATCCACAAGGCAATCGACCCGCCCCGGCAAAATCGCTAATGGCAGGGCATGACATCTCCTGCACGGCATGGCGGCCTGGTCTGGCTGGCCTCATACCCCAAATCCGGCAACACATGGCTGCGGCTCTTCCTGCACGCGCTGATCCAGTCCGAAAAAGGGCAGCCGGACATTAACGCAATGGGCCTGCTCACCACCGGCGACAGTTCGGCGCGTTGGTATGACCCGTTCCTGCAGGAACCGCTTGGCCAGGTCGGGATGGAAGCAGTTGCCGCGGCGCGACCGCATGCCAATCGCGCCATCGCCCAGTCGACCGACGGACTGGTGTTTGTAAAAACGCACAACGCCCTGGTCGCCCATCTCGGCACGCCCATGATCGATATGTCGGTCACGGCAGGCGCGGTCTATGTGACCCGCAATCCGCTCGACGTGGCGATTTCCTATGCGCGCTTCATGAATGTCTCGATCGATCACGCCATCACTTTGATGAATACCGATGGCGCTCTGGTCGAGAGCAAGGCCGATCATGCCTATGAATATCGCGGCTCGTGGCGCGAGCATGTGGGCAGCTGGACACGCAAGCCGGCCCGGCAACTGCATGTGATGCGCTATGAGGATATGCTGGAAAAGCCGTTCGAAACCTTTTCGCGTCTCGCAGGCTTTTTGCGCCTCTCGGTCAGCAAGGCTCAGATTGAGGCGGCCATCGCTGCCACCTCATTCGAGAAGGTGCAGGCGCAAGAGGAAAATACCGGTTTTCGCGAGAGGCCCGAAACCATGCCGCGTTTTTTCCGCGAAGGCCGGGCCGGTCAATGGCGCGAGGTGCTGACAGGGGCGCAGATCGACGCCATCCTCGCTGCCAACAGCGAGCAGATGGCCCGCTTCGGCTATACCGAGCGGGCCACCTGATGCAGCCTTAGCGCTTGTAGCTCAGGCGAATGAAAGGCCCGTGCGACAGGATGTCGTCCGAGACCTTACCGTAACGGCCCAGGCCATCGCCCGACGAGCCGTTTCCGGTATCAACCACGCCAGCGTAGTAGGACACCTTGTAGCCGAAAGTGAGCGCCGCACCGCGCGTCAGCCCCGACTGAGCGTTATAGGTCAGGCCGACTTCGGCGTTCACGGTCTTGGCCGTGCTGGCCTTGTTCAGCTGGCGGCTGCCGAGCGGATCATTTTCGCTGCTGCCATCGTAATTGGTCCAGGTCCCGCTCGTCAGGCTCTTCTGACGACCAAACAGAATGCTGCCCAGCACCGAACCTTCAACACTGAAGCCCTGGTGACCAAAGGCGTACTCTGCCTTGGCGCCCAGTTCGGGGCCAACGCCGGTGAACTGCGAACGGCGATGGGCAGTCGTTTCCTGCTCGCTATCGTTGTAGAACAGGTTCACCGTCGAGCTCTGGTGGAATTCGGCGTACCGCACACCAGCCGAAATCGTGGCCGTCGCGCCTTCGCCAAGGCCCACGTCATAGCCGGCGTTGAAGTCAAAGATGTCGCCGGCGGTTTCGGTGTGGATGCGAGCCTGGTTGTACGACGTCGCAACGCCGTTGGCCGAAGACGACTCACCGCC